>NZ_JBSGBF010000004.1:0-186343 GCF_053601115.1 Streptomyces sp. NPDC004788 | reverse complement strand
GGCGGCGGCGGAAGAGCCTCGTGGCGGCGCTGGGGGCGGCCGGGTGGCGGGGCGCGCGCCGTACGGTGGGCGACCCGCGGCGCGGGATCTCCGGCTGAACACCGTGCAGGGGACGAACGGCCACGCCGTGGCCGACCCGGGGCCGGTGTGGCGGGATGCCCGGCCGGGCCAGGGGCAGGGCCCGGAGAACGTCAACGTCCCTGGGCCGACCGGCGGTTGGGCGGCGGACCCGTTGTGCGGGCTGCCGCGTCCCGGGGCCGGTGCCGCGGACGGCGCCGTCGCGCCGCCGCTTCCGGCGGGGCCCGACGACCCGTGGGCCGCCTTCGCCGCCGACCCGCTGTGCGGGCTGCCGCAGCCCCAGCCCCCGCCCGAGCCCCCGCCCCGGGATCCCGACGACACCCTGCAGCTGCTGATGCGGCACGGCGGGGCCGAAGACCCGTGGGCCGCCTTCGCCGTCGACGCGCTGTGCGGGCTGCCGCGAGGCGAGGCACCCCATGCCTGGGGGGCCGCGCCGATCGCTCAGCCCGTCGCACGGGCCACCCGCGCCGAGCGGCCCGTGCTGCTCGGAGGGCGGCCGCTGGGGTACGGGGCGCGGCCCGTCGAGGCCGCGCCCGCGGACCGGTCCAGGGCGCGGCACGCCCGGCGCGGGTCGGGGCGGTTCCTGCTGCGGGCGGCGGCGGTGACGGCGGGGCTGACGGCGGCCGGGGCGGTGCTCGGGCTCGTACGGGACCAGATCCTGGCGCGGTACTTCGGGGCCGGGGCGGAGACCGACGCGTTCCTGGTGGCGTGGACGGTGCCGGAGTTCGCGTCGACGCTGCTGATCGAGGACGCGATGGCGCTGATCCTGGTGCCGGCGTTCTCGCGGGCGCTCGCGCGGCGGTCCGGTTCGCTGTTCGGGGATCCGGTGCGGCAGCTCGTACGGACGACGCTCCCGCGTCTGGTCCTGGCGGTCGCCGCCGTGGCCGCGCTGCTCGTGGCGCTCGCGCCGCTGCTGGTCGGGGCCCTCGCGCCCGGCCTGCCGGATCCGCGGCTCGCGGTGGACTGCACGCGGCTCACGGCGACGTGCGTGCTGTCGTTCGCGCTGGCCGGGTACTGCTCGGCGGCGCTGCGGGCGCACGGCTCGTTCCTGCCACCGGCGGCGATCTACGTGGCGTACAACGTCGGCATCATCGGGACGACGCTGGTGCTGCGCGAGCCGTTCGGGGTGCGGGCGGCGGCGGCCGGGGTGGCGGTCGGCGGCGTGCTGATGGTCCTCGTGCAGGCGCCGTCGCTGCTGCGGGAGTTGCGCGACCGTCCGGTGCCGGAGGAGCAGCCGAAGCCGCTGCCGTCGGGCGACGGGCGGCTGCTGGTACTCGGGATGATCGCGCCCGTCGTGGTGTTCGCGCTGTCGCGGCAGTCGCAGATCCTGATCGAGCGCTTCCTCGCCTCGCCGCTGCCCGCCGGAGCGATCTCGCACCTCAACTACGCGCAGAAGATCGCGCAGATGCCGATGATCCTCTCCCTGATGCTGTGCACGGTCAGCTTCCCGGTCGTCGCCCGCGCGCTCGCCGCCGGAGACGCCGAGGGGGCGCGCCGCCGGGTGGAGCGGGACCTGCTCCTGGCGGCGGTCGTGGTCCTGATCGGCGCGTCGACGGTGATCGCCGCCGCGCCGCAGATCGTCGAGATCCTGTTCCAGCGGGGCGCGTTCGACGCGGCCGACACGGCGGCGACGGCCGCGGTGATGCGGGTGTACGCGCTCGGGCTGCTCGGCCAGACGATGGTGGGCGCGCTGGTCCGCTGCTACTTCTCGGCGGCCCGCCCGCTCTGGTACCCGGCCGCCGCGATGGGCACCGGGCTCGCCGTGACCGCCGTCGCGGGGGCGGCGGGCGCGCATCTGTGGGGCGCGACCGGCATCGCGGGCGCGAACGCGCTCGGCATCACGGTGACCGCCGTGATGCTGCTGACCGGCGCCCACCGCCAGTCCGTGCCGGTCGACGTGCGCCGGCTCGGCGAGGGCCTGCTGCGGCTGGCGACCGCCGGCGCGTGGGCGACCGGCGCGGGCTGGCTGACCACGCTGTTCGTCGGTCCGCCCGTGCTCTGCGTCGCCCTCGCCGCGCTCGTCGTCGTCGGCGTCTTCCTGCTGTTCATCGCGTGTGCCGCCAAGGCGCCCGAGATCCCGCCCCTCCCCCACTCGCCCTGCCGGAACCGAAGGACCCCCCATGCCCGCCCCCGCCGTGCTGCGTCGTCTGCTGCCGAAGCCTCCCTTGTGGGTGGCGATGTACCACTCGATCGCGGACGTCCCCGATGATCCGTACAAGGTGACCGTCTCCCCGGTGCGCTTCGCCCGCCAGCTGCACTGGCTGCGCGACCGGGGGCTGCGCGGGGTGTCCGTGCGGGAGCTGCTCGCGGCGACCGCCGCGGGCCGGGCGCGCGGTCTGGTCGGGCTGACCTTCGACGACGGGTACGCGGACTTCCTGGAGTCGGCGCTGCCGCTGCTGCGCCGCCACGGGTTCACGGCGACGGTGTACGTGCTGCCGGGGCGGCTCGGCGGCGACAACGCCTGGGACGCGCACGGGCCGCGCAAGCCGCTGCTCGACGAGGACGGCGTCCGGCGGGCGGCCGCGGCCGGCATGGAGATCGGCTCGCACGGGCTGCGTCACGTCTCGCTCACGGAGACGGACGACGAGGGACTCGCGGCCGAGACCCGGCGCAGCCGCGAGCTGATCGAGGAGATCACCGGCGATCCGGTGGACGGTTTCTGCTATCCGTACGGGACGGTCGACGCGCGCGTGATGCGGGCGGTCCGCAAGGCGGGGTACGCGTACGGCTGCGCGATCGACCCGGGCCCGCTGTCCGGGACGTACGCGCTGCCCCGGGTGCACATCGGCGAGGAGGACACCTCCTGGCGGCTCACCGCGAAGCGGGTGCTGCATCCGCTGCGGCGGCGCCGGCCGGCCGATCTGCTCCCCGCGCAGGGCGGGCCGGCCGACCGGGCGGTGCTGTCGTGACGCCACGGGATCTGAAGGTGCTGCACGTCATCACCGGGCTCGGCATCGGCGGCGCCGAGCAGCAGCTGCGCCTCCTGCTGCGCCATCTCCCGGTGCGCAGCCGGGTGGTGACGCTCACCAACCCGGGCGCGGTCGCCGAGGGCATCGAGGCCGACGGCACGCCCGTCGCCCACCTCGGCATGACCGGCAACCGGGACGTCGGCGCGCTGCCGCGGCTCACCCGGCTGATCCGGCAGGGCGGTTACGACCTCGTGCACACCCATCTGTACCGGGCCTGTGTGTACGGCCGGCCGGCCGCGCGGCTCGCCGGGGTGCGGCCGGTGATCGCCACCGAGCACTCGCTCGGCGACGTCCAGATCGAGGGCCGGCCGCTGTCGGCGGGCACCCGGGCGCTGTACCTGGCGACGGAGCGGCTCGGCACGTCGACGGTCGCGGTGTCGCCGAGCGTGGCGCGCCGGCTCGCGGACTGGGGCGTGGCCCCCTCCCGTATCCGAGTGGTGCCGAACGGCATCGAGACCGGCCGCTTCGCCTTCCGGCCGCGGGCCCGGGCGCTGGCCCGGGCGGCGCTCGGGCTGCCCGCGGACGCGTTCGTGGTCGGCGGGGTGGGGCGGCTCGCGGCCGGGAAGCGCTTCGACCGGCTCGTACGGGCGGTGGCGTCGGTGCCGGAGACGCGGCTGCTGCTCGTCGGGGAGGGCGACCGGCGGGCGGAGCTGCTGCGGATCGCGGCGGAGTGCGGGGCGGCGGACCGGGTGCTGCTGCCGGGCGCCTTCCCGGATCCGCCGGAGCATCCGGCGGGCGGGCGGCTCGATCTGCCGTCGCTGCTGGCGGCGATGGACGTGTTCGTGTCCACCTCTCCCGACGAGACCTTCGGTCTCGCGGTCGTCGAGGCGCTCGCGGCGGGCCTGCCCGCGCTGTATGTGGCGTGCCCGGCGATCGACGACCTGCCGCCGGGCGCGGTGCCCGGCGCCCGGCGGATCGGCGAGTCCGTGCCCGAGCTGGTCGGCGCGCTGCGCGAGGCCGGGCGGGCGCGGGCAGCCGGCGGGCCGGACCGGCTGCCGCCGCCCGGGGCGGTCCGCCGCTACGACATCGCGCACAGCGCGGAGCAGTTGCTGTCCCTGTATCAGCGGGCCGTCCACGGCCCCCACCCTTCCGTGAAGTGAGAGCTGCGCCATGACCCCCATGACCCCCGTGACCGCGACACCGCCACGGCCCTTCCTCCTCACCCCCGCCCGCTGGATGGTGCTGCCGGCGGCCGTGCTCGCCGGCGCGGCCCTCGGCGGCGGCTACGGGGCCGTGAAGACCCCGCAGTACGCGGCGACCAGCTACGTCATCGTCGTGCCGGCCGAGCAGGCCGACCCGTCGGCGGCGCTCGGCTTCGCCCAGGCGTACGGGCGGGTCGCCACGGACATCGCGGTGACCGGTGACGCCCAGGTGTGGGCGGGCGTCTCCGCCGACACGCTCCGCTCCAGCGTGCAGGCGGCGACCTCGCCGGACGCGCCGATGATCTCGATCACGGCGCGGGCGCCGAAGCCGGCGGCGGCCGTGTCGATGGCCGACGGGGTGGCCCGGGCGCTGGTCCTCAACAGCTCGCACGTCGCCGGGAACACCGGCGTGAAGGTGGTCCAGTTCTCGCGTGCGACGAAGCCGGTCTCCCCGGTGTCGCCCTCCGCGGGGCTCTCGGCGCTCGTCGGCGCCTGTGCGGGCGGGCTGCTCGGCGGTCTCGCCCTGCTCGTCCGGCCGAAGCGGCAGGCGCGGGACGGGGCCGGGGCCCGGCACTCGCGGCAGGGCACGGCGTCGGTGCCGGGCCCGGCGCCGGCCTCGCAGCAGCCGGAACCGGAGGCGGTGTGACGGTCGGACAGATCGCGCCCGCCGGGGCCGGGACGGGACCGGGGCCGGGGCCGGGGACGTCCGGGGCGCTGCACGCCGAGGTCCTGCGGGACGGCGAGGCCTTCGGACGGCTCGGGCCGGAGTGGACGGCGCTGTACGGGCGCTGCGCCACGGCGACGCCGTTCCAGTCGCACGCCTGGCTGCACTCCTGGTGGCTGTCGTACGGGCGGCCCGGCGCCCTCCGGGTGGTCCTGGTCCGGCGGGCCGACGGCACGCTCGTCGGCGCGGCGGCGCTGCTGCGGGCGCGCGGCCCGCTGCCCGTGCTCACCCCGCTCGGCGGCGCGATCACCGACTTCACCGACGTCCTGCTCGACGACGGCTGCCCGGACGCGGCGCCCGCGCTCGCCCGCGCCCTCGCCCGGGCGGCGCGCGGCGCGGTCGTGGACCTGCGCGAGGTGCGGCCCGGGGCGGCGGCCGAGCGTCTGTACGAGGCGTGGCGCGGGCCCCGGCGGCGGCTCGCCGACTCGGAGTGCCTGGAGCTGCCGGCCGTCCCGATGGAGACGCTGCTCGAACGCATCCCGTCCGGCAAGGCGCAGCGGATGCGGGCGAAGTTCCGGAAGCTGGACGCGCTCGGCATCGACGAGCGCGTCGTCCCCGGAGCCGAGGTCCCGGCCGCCCTGCGGCGGCTCCTCCGGCTGCACCAGCTCCAGTGGCGGGGCCGCGGGGTGACGGCCGAGCACACGAGCGAACGGTTCGCCGAGCATCTCGCGCGGGCGGTACGGCCGATGGTCGAGCGGGGGGACGCCGCGGTCACCGAGTACCGGCTCGGCGACGAGGTGCTGTGCGCGGACCTCACCCTGATGTCGCCGCGGCTCGCGGGCGGCTACCTGTACGGGGCGGATCCGGCGCTGCGGGCCCGCAAGGTCGACGTGGCCGCGATGCTGCTGCGGCACGCGGCCCGCGAGGCCGCCGCGAGCGGCCGGGCCACGCTGAGCATGCTGCGCGGCACCGAACCGTACAAGCACCACTGGCGCCCGGAGACCGTGCCCAACCAGCGGCTCATGCTGGCCGGGCCGGGTACCGCCCCGCTGCTCTGGGCCCGCGCGGGCGCGGCGCACGGGCGGCGCTGGGCGGCCCGGCAGGTGCGGCAGCGGGAGTGGCTGGGCCGCGCGCTCGGCCGCGGCACGCCGAACGGCGGCGGAGGATGAGCTCCTCCGCCGCCGAGGGTGACCGCGAGCGGCCCGTCAGAAGGGCCAGACTCCGTGCAGCGTGTCCTTCCAGTCGAAGTTCAGGTGCTCCTCCCAGGTGTCGGTGGACGGCTTCGGGAAGGACGGCTTCGGGAGCGTCGGCTTCGGGAGTGAAGGCTTCGGCAGGGAAGGCTTCACGGGCTCGTTCCAGGAGTCCGTGGGGACGGGGAGATCGGGAACGCAGATCTGACCGCCGAGCCAGCTCTCGATCCAAGAACCGAGGTTCAGGGGCCGACAGGTGGGCTTGGGGTCGGGCTTGGGGTCGGGCTTGGGCTCGGGCTTCGGTTCCGGCTTCGGCTCGGGCTTCGGTTCCGGCTTCGGCTCGGGCTTCGGTTCCGGCTTCGGTTCCGGCTTCGGCTCGGGCTTGGGCTCGGGCTTCGGCTCAGGCTTCGGCTCAGGCTTGGGCTCAGGCTTCGGTTCCGGCTTCGGCTCCGGCTTCGGCTCCGGCTTCGGCTCCGGCTTCGGCTCAGGCTTGGGCTCAGGCTTGGGCTCAGGCTTCGGCTGAGGCTTCGGGACGGGGATCGTCGGATCCGTGGGGTCGACCGGATCCGTGGGGTCGACCGGGTCCGTCGGATCAGTCGGATCCGTCGGGACCTGCGGGTCTGTCGGATCCGTCGGGTCCGTCGGGACCTGCGGGTCCGTCGGATCCACTCCGTACAGCATCTGACGGAACACCAGCGACGACCGCGGGTTCTCGTCGCACTGCCAGACGCCGTGCGGGCAGTAGTCGGTGATCGTGTGATACAGCGGCTTGTGCTGCTTCATCCATTCCAGCATGCGCCGCATGTACACGGGGTTGTCTCCGTTCCGGAACAGGCCCCATTCCGGATAGGAGATCTGCTTCCCGTGCTCGGCCGCGAAATCGACCTGCGCCTGCAGACCGTACGGTTCGCGCACGTGTTCGTCGAAACTCGCGCCGGTCGGCTGGTCGTAGGAATCCATGCCGATGACGTCGACGGTGTCGTCACCGGGATAGCATTCCGTCCACGGAATGGCGTCGAGGCCGCGGCTCGGATTGAAGTCGAAGCGGAACTTCTGCCCCGGCACGGTACGCATCGCGGTCACGATGCGGGTCCAGTACTTCTTCCAGGCCGCCGGATCCGGCGCGCACCGGTGGGTGTAGGTCGTGCCGTTCATCTCCCAGCCGAGGTCGATGACGGTGTCCGCGGCCCCGAGGCTCACCAGGCGCTGGGCGAGGGTCTGGAAGTGGTGGTCGTAGTAGCCCGCGGCGCCGAGCTGGAGCTGGCGGCGGACCTCGTGGTCGGAGACGCCGGCCTCGTTCCGTTCCAGCATCGGCACGTTGAGGACCAGCATCCGGTCGGCCCGCTCCGCGCGCCAGGCCGCCCAGGCGTCGAGGAAGCCGGGCGGGCCCTCGATGCTCGACCAGCGGTCGCCGGGCAGGTAGGTGTGGGCGACCCGGAGTTCCCGGCCGCCGAGCCACCGCTCCAGCTGGGCGATGCGCGCGGGGCCGAGCGGGCCCGATTCGAGGAACGCCCCCATCGCGCCGGACAGAGTCCGCTGGGGGTCCGGGGTCGTTAGCGATGCGGATTCGGCCGCGTGAGCGTGAGCGGGAGACGACAGCACGACTGAACCTGACGCAAGGAGACCGGCGGTGAACACCCCCAGCCACACCCTCGAAGTTCTTCGCTTTCGGTTGACCACAGGAACTCCTTCAGTTGACCGCCAGTCAGATGTCTGATGTTCCGAAAGTATTCCTAATGAGCCGACCGGGAATCCGGCTTTGATCCGCCAATGGTCCGTTAGAGGATTTTCCATCGCCCAATTGGGGCACCCGAGACGAAGGACATGCCGTGCCGAGTATTGACACCCGCGTCCCCGCGGTCCTTGTGCGGCTCGACCCGAACCCCTTTCACCACGGCACGCTCGGCGCCGCGCGGTCCCTGGGGCGGGCCGGTGTCGCGGTGCACGCGGTGGTCGAATCGCTCTCCAGCCCGGTCGTCCGCTCCCGCTACCTCCACGGCGCGCACCTCCGCCCCGCCGAGCCGTCCCCCGCCGAGCTCACCCGCCTGCTGCTGCGGATCGCGGACCGGCTGCGCCCCGGGCCGGCCGACGGCACGTCACCTCCCGCGCTGCTGGTGCCCCTCGACGACATCACCGCCCTCTCCCTCGCCGAGTGCCGCCCCGAACTGGCCGGTCGCTATCTGCTGCCCGACCAGTCCCCCGAGCAGCTCGCCCGGGTCGCCGACAAGGCCCAGCTCGCCGAGACCTGCCGGGCCCTGGGCCTCCCCCATCCCCGTACCGAACTCCCCACCAGCGCCGAGGAGGCCGCCGCCATGGCCTGGTCGCTCGGGCTGCCGGTGATCGCCAAGTGGAGCCGGCCCTGGCTGCTGCCGGTGGGCGGCCGGCTGCGCAGCACCACGATCGTCGGCTCGCTCGCCGAGGTCCGCGAGCTGTACGAGCGCACCCCGCAGGCCGGCAGCCGGCTGCTGCTCCAGGAGTTGCTGCCGGCCGGGCGGGACCTCGACTGGTTCTTCCACGGGTACGTGGACTCCGGCGGCGGCTGCTCGACCGGCGCGACCGGCCGCAAGGAGCGCTCCTGGCCGGACGGCGCCGGGCTCACCGCGGTGGGCCGCTGGACCGCGAACCCGGCGGTGGACACGCTGGCCCGGGAGCTGCTCGCGGCGCTCGGCTACCGGGGCGTGTGCGACCTGGACTTCCGGCTCGACCGGGCGACCGGCGCGTACCACCTGCTCGACTTCAACCCGCGGCCCGGCGCGCAGTTCCGGCTGTTCGCCGACCGGGACGGGCTCGACGTGGTCCGGGCGATGCACCTGGACCTCACCGGCCGCCCGGTGCCCGCGCACCTGCCCGCGTACGGACGCCGCTTCGTCGTCGAGAACTACGCGGCGCTCTCGTACCTCTCCTCGCCGCGCCGCCGGTACGCGCCCGAGCGGCGCCGGCGCGGCGCCCACCCCGGCGAGACCGCCTGGTTCGCCGCCGACGACCTCGGGCCGGCGCTCGCGATGCTCCGCGACTGGCTCTCCCATGTGCTGCGCAAGGGTCTGCTGACGCTCCGTCGGTCGCTGCGCGGCGCGACCGGGCGGCCCCGGCGGGCGCCCGCCGTGCCGCCGCCGTCGACCCGCTCCCGTACGGCCTCTCCGCGGGACCGGATGACCCGGCGATGACTCCCCTCCCACCCCTCTCCGACCCGTCAGATCTCTCCGACCCCCTCAGACCCGTGAAGGTGGAACGCACGATGTACGACCTGGTGATTGTGGGCGCGGGCCCCTACGGTCTGTCCGTGGCCGCCCACGCGGCCGCCGGCGGCCTGAAGCTGCGCACCTTCGGCAGGACCATGGAGTGCTGGCACGCCATGCCCTCGCGGATGTTCCTCAAGTCCGAGCCGTGGGCCTCCCATCTCTCCGACCCGGCGGGCCGGTTCGGGCTCGACGCCTACGCGGCCGAGCGGGGCGTGCCCGCCGAGCACGGGGTGCCGCTGCCGGTCGGCTTCTTCGCCGCGTACGGCGACTGGTTCGCGCGGCAGGCGGTGCCCGGCCTCGACGAGCGGCTCGTCACCACGGTCGCGCCGGTGGACGGCGGCGGTTTCGCGGTGACGGCGGAGGACGGCGAGACCGTCCGCACCCGCACGGTCGCGCTCGCGGTCGGCGTGCTGCCCTTCATGGAGGTCCCGGGGCCGCTGCGTGGTCTGCCCCGCCGGTACGTGACCCACTCCAGCCACCACGGTGAGCTGGACGGCTTCGCCGGGCGGGACGTCACGGTGATCGGCGCCGGGCAGGCCGCCCTGGAGACCGCCGCGATCCTCACCGAGCAGGGCGCGGCCGTGCGGATCCTGGCCCGGGCCGACCGGCTGAACTGGAACACCGTGCCGCCGGCGCTCGACCGCGGCCGCTGGCAGAACCTGCGCGCCCCGCACACCGGGCTCGGCTGCGGCTGGCAGAACCGGCTCTACGCGGACACCCCGGGCGTCTTCCGCCGGCTGCCCGCCGCCACCCGCGAGCGGATCTTCGACTCGGCGCTCGGCCCGGCCGGGGCCTGGTGGCTGCGCGAGCGGTTCGCGGCGGTCGGGGACGTACGCCTCGGGCAGCGGGTCACGTGTGCGACGGTGACCGCCGACGACCGGCTTCGGCTCGACGTGCGGGGCGCGGACGGGACGGTGAGCGTGGTGGAGACCGACCACGTCGTCGCGGCCACCGGCTTCGTGCCAAGCCTGGACCGGGCGGACGTCCTCGCGCCCGAACTGCGGTCCGGGCTGCGGCGGGTGGGGGCCGGCGGGGCGCCGGAGGTGGGGGCGCTCTTCGAGTCGTCCTGGCCGGGGCTGTTCCTGGCGGGGCTGCTGACGGCGCCGTCGTACGGGCCGTCGATGCGGTTCGTGTTCGGCGCGGGCTACACGGCCGGGCGCCTGGTGAAGGGGGTGCGCCAGCGGCTGCGCGGCGGGACCGGCGGCGGTGGGGTGCTCGGGCGGCCGCGCTCGGGCTCGGGCGACCGGCGGGTGGCGACGCCGGCCTCGTAGGCGGGCCTGGTGCGCGAAAAGGGCCGGCCCCGGGGAGCGTGGTGGTCGCTCTCCGGGGCCGGCCCGGTCCCGGCGGCTGCCGGCGGGGCGAACGTCAGGCGTTGATGCAGACGTTGCCGACGGCCGGGTTCAGCGCACCGATGAGGTTCACGCTGTTGCCGCAGACGTTGGCCTGCAGGTGGATCGGGACCTGGATCACGTTGCCGGACAGGACGCCCGGCGAACCGACGGCGTAGCCCTGGGCGTCCGCGTCGGCCATCGCGGGGGCGGCGGCACCGATGGCCATGAGCAGACCGGCGACGACGACCGCAGCCTTCTTGCACTTCATTTCGTCTGGATCCTTTCTGCGGCGGAAGAGAATTCACGGATTTCGTGACGAGCGGGCACGCACGGGGTGCGCCCGCATTCCGCTGCACGGTTTCACAACGACCCTGCCACGGAAAGGAAACCTTCTGATGGTCCGACCGGCCGGGTTCACTCGCTTGCCGGGCCGATTTTCGCTTCAGCGCGGCCAGATAGGTGTTCTCATGAGCCGTTCCCACTCCCGGTCGGGCACGCCCGGCACGGCCCGTCCGGCCTGGATCCACTGGTGGGCGAGCAGAGAATAGAGGGGGAACGGTTCCCGTTCGGCGACGGGCGGGTCGGACACATAACGGCTCTTCGGAATGAAGGCCATCCGCTCCCATTTCCCGGGTTCAGGTGCCATATTCGCTCCTTCCACTGAGGTCTCGGGAGGTCTCGGCATCATGACACAGGCGCAGCGGGCGGGTGATTCGAACTGTCCATGTCGCGTCGCGTACCTGTGTGCGACGACGACCGATTTAACGTTTCGGCATGAGAATTCCCGGCAGACGTCTGCTGCTCCTGTCCACGGCTCTGGCCACGCTCGGCGCGGGCGGCGCCATCGCCGCCGCCCCGCCCGGCCTGCCGGCACCCGACAAGGGCCTCAACATCCTGCTCGTAGGCGTCGACTCGCGGGCGGGCGTCACCCCCGTCGAGCGCGTGAAGTACCACATCGGCAACAAGGACTGCGGCTGCACCGACGTGATGATGCTGGTGCACGTCTCCGCCAAGAACGACCGGGTCAGCGTGGTGAGCCTGCCCCGCGACTCGCTCACCACGCTGCCCGCGCACCGCGACCGGCACACCGGTGAGATGGTCCCCGCCCACCAGGCCAAGCTCAACAGCGCCTGGAAGCAGGGCGGGGCGCCCTTCGTGATCGAGCGGGTCGAGGCGCTGACCAAGGTCCCCGTCCACCGCTACCTGGAGATCGACTTCCGCCGCTTCATGGACACCGTCGACGTCATCGACGGCGTGCCGGTCTGCTCGAAGAAGGACCTCAAGGACCCGGCCACCGCCATCGACCTCAAGGCGGGCGTCACCCGCCGGGTCCTCGGCGGCGAGGCGCTCCAGTACGTGCGCTCCCGGAAGGCGGACGGCGAGGCGGACTTCGGGCGGATCAAGAAGCAGCAGCGTTTCATCGTCAACACGCTGCGCGAGGTCCGCACCCATCTGTACCGGGACTCCGACTGGCTGCGCTGGTTCACCGAGACCCTGCGCGGCAGGGCGACGGCCGAGCGGGCGATCAGCACGCCGGAGCTGTTGACGCTCGCGGCCCGGCTGCGGAACCTCACTCCGGAGCAGACCGAGTTCGCCACCGTGCCGATCCTGAAGATCAACCCGCTCATCCCGGGCGTCGGCGCGACGATCTCGTGGGACGAGAAGTACGCCGCCGAGGTCTTCGCGCAGCTGCGCGCGGACAAGAGGCTGCCGAAGCCCGACCCGAAGTACCCCAGCCAGACCAAACTCGGCGAGTACAAGCCCCTCGAAGGGAAGTCGATGCTCTGCGCCTAGGGAGGGCACAGGGCGGGCCCGGGCCGGACCCGCCCGCCGCCTCAGCGCAGCCTGAGGGCCAGCAGCTCCGGGTCGGTCGTCGGCGCGTCGCACACGAAGTGCCGGCAGACATAGGCGGCGGCCCTGCCGTCGACCAGCGGCCGGTCGCCCAGGAGCGGGAACTCCTCGCCGTCGGGCAGCCCGGCGGCGAGGACCGCGCCGGGCGCGCCGGAGCGCAGGGCCGTACGCCACAGGGCGCGGAAGCCCTCGTCGTCGGGGGCGCCGACCACGGCGATCTCCTTCGGCCCGTCGCGCAGCGCCTCGGCGACGGCCAGGCCCCAGCCGATGAACCGGGGCGCGCGCGGCCCGAGCGCCTTGACCACGCCGAGCGCGGCCTCGGCGGCGGCCCGGTGCGGCTCGGAGCCGGTGTGCGCGGCGTACGAGAGGAGCGCGCCGGCCGCGGCGGTCCAGCCGGACGGGGTGGCGTTGTCGGTGGGGTCCTGGGGGCGGCGGATCAGCCGCTCGGCGTCGTGGGCGGTGTCGTAGAGCACGCCGCCCTCGGCGGTGAACTGGTCGAGGACGATGTCGAGCAGGAAGCCCGCGAACTCCAGCCACACGCCCTCGCCGGTCACACCCGCCAGCGCGAGGAAGCCCTCGGCGACGTCGGCGTAGTCCTCCAGGACTCCGGCGTTGCCGCCGGGGTGTCCGTCCTTGGAGGTACGGGTCAGCCGGGCGCCGTCGTCGAGGTGCAGCCGGACCAGCAGGTCGGCGGCCTCGGTGGCGCGTTCGACCAGGTCGGGACGGTCGAGCAACGCGCCGGTCTCGGCGAGCGCGGCGACGGCGAGGCCGTTCCAGGCGGCGACGATCTTGTCGTCGCGGCCGGGGCGGGGGCGCTCCTCGCGGGCGGCGAGCAGCCGCCGGCGGATGGACGCGATCCGCTCGGCGTCGGCGAGGCCGGCGTCCTGCGGGAGCTGGAGCACCGAGCTGCCGTGCTCGAAGGTGCCCTCCTCGGTGACGCCGAAGTGGCGGGCGGCGTAGGCGGCGTCGTCCGCGCCGAGGACGGCGGTGAGCTGGGCGGGGGTCCACACGTAGTAGGCGCCCTCGACGTGCCTGCCGCTGCCGTCGTCACTGTCGGCGTCGAGCGCGGAGGCGAAGCCGCCCTCGGGAGTGCGCAGTTCGCGGACCATGAAGTCGGCGGTCTCCAGGGCGACCCGGCGGGCCAGGTCGCTGCCGGTGGCCCGCCACAGGTGCGCGTAGACCCGGCAGAGCAGCGCGTTGTCGTACAGCATCTTCTCGAAGTGCGGCACGACCCAGGCGCGGTCCACCGCGTAGCGGGCGAAGCCGCCGCCGAGCTGGTCGTAGATGCCGCCGCGGGCCATGGCCTCGCAGGTGTCGGCGGCCATCTGGAGGGCGCCCTCGGCCCCCGTGCGGGCGTGGTGGCGCAGCAGGAACTCGAGTGCCATGGACGGCGGGAACTTGGGCGCGCCGCCGAAGCCGCCGTGCTTGGCGTCGTACTCGCGGGTGAGGCCGAGCAGTGCCTGGGAGAGCTCGGAGTCGTCGGGGACGCCCTCGCCGCCGAACGCGAGGGAGCGCGCCCCGAGGTCCTTGACGATCTTCCCGGCGACCTCGCCGACCTCGTCGCGCCGCTCGGTCCAGGCGTGCGAGACGCCTTCGAGGACGTCGCTGAAGGACGGCATGCCGTGCCGCGGCTCGGGCGGGAAGTAGGTGCCGAAGTAGAAGGGCTCGGCGTCCGGGGTGAGGAAGACGGTCATGGGCCAGCCGCCCTGGCCGGTGGCGGCCTGCACGGCCTCCATGTAGACGGCGTCGACGTCGGGCCGCTCCTCGCGGTCGACCTTGACGGCGACGAAGCGCTCGTTGATCAGCGCGGCCGTCGTCTCGTCCTCGAAGGACTCGTGCGCCATGACGTGGCACCAGTGGCACGAGCTGTAGCCGACGCTCAGGAGCACCGGCACGTCGCGCCGCCGGGCCTCCTCGAAGGCGGCGGGCTCCCACGCCCACCAGTCGACGGGGTTGTCCGCATGCTGAAGGAGGTACGGGGAAGTGGCGTCCGCCAGTCGGTTCGGCATGTCCCCATCCTTGCGCACGTGCCTGCGCCCCGCCCATACGCCACGGAACACCCCGGCCCCGGTTCTCGACGTGAGAACCGGGGCCGGGGTCCTGTGCGGGGAGGGACCGGGATCAGTAGTCGATGCGGTCGGTCTTGGCCAGCCACGCGTCGAACGGCGCCGTGCGGTTCGACATCTCCAGGCGCTCGATCGCGGCCGGCCAGGCCGCGTCCGGCCGCGCCTCGAAGAGGTCGTAGAACTTGCGGTCGTCGAAGCCGGCCACCGCGGCGTCGTCGCGGTCGGCGGCGAAGATGATCCGGTCGACGCGCGCCCACAGGGCGGAGGAGAGACACATCGGACACGGCTCACACGACGTGACGAGGACACAGCCCTCGAGCGAGAAGGTGTTCAGGGCCTGGCAGGCGTTGCGTATCGCGGTCACCTCGGCGTGCGCCGTCGGGTCCAGGTTCGAGGTCACCTTGTTGTTTCCGAGCGCGACGATCTCGCCGTCCTTGGCGATGAGGGCGCCGAACGGGCCGCCGCCGTTCGCCACGCTGGTGGTGGCGAGCTCGATGGCCTTGTCCAGCCAGGTGCGCTCGAGTTCCTGGGTGCTCGTCTCAAGGGTGTGAGCAGACACGGTGGCTCCTTTTCGGCGGTGCTGGGGGATTCCCCGGGCTGTGCCGCGGAGCGCGGCCGGGGAGGGGATGGAAGTGGCGGGGGTCACGGCTGGGCGCCGCGGCTGTGCTCGGGGGCGGCCGGCGTGCGGGCGAGGCACGGCCCGGTCGCGTCACGGAGGGCGTTCACGGGCGCCGGCACGGCGTGCCGGGCGGCGGCTCACCGCCGTCCGCGATCGGCGTCGCGCCCGATTGCCGGGCCTCCGCGGCCGGCGCGTCCGCCAGGGTGGCGGGTCGGAGGAAGTCCATGGCACCCGTCCCTTGCTTCGTTCCGCTCTTGTGAGGAGTACACAGCCGAGCGTGCACAACCAGCCAGGGACGGAAGACATGAAGACCTCAGCGACCGCGGACGAGGACTTCGTGGATTTCTACAAGAGCCCGACCGGCCATCTTGTCACTCTGGGTTAAACAAATGTGCACGGGGTGTGAAAGCGGTGCTGGGCGGGGCACTCATACGACAAGCGGCCCCGCTCCTCGCACTGGCTCTGCGAGGAACGGGGCCGCTTCAGCGCGGTGCCGAGGATCAGCCGCCGACGTTGCCGTTCTGGGAGAGGACCTCACCCAGGATGTGCGACAGCGCGTCGTCGCCCTTCTGCTGCACCGAGTTCTGGGTGCAGGTCTGGTTCGACACGGGGTTGCCGAGGACGTCCTGGACGGCGATCGGAACACCGATGAGGGCGCCGATCGGAACCTGGGCCTCGACCTTCTGGACGTCGAAGCAGTGCAGGACGCCACCGTTGACGAGACCGAAGTTCGGGCTCATGTAGCCACCGGTGGAGTTGCTGCCGATGGACTGCTTCGACTGGTTGCCGATGATGTTGGCGCTGCCGCCGTCGTTGCCGGCCGCCATCGCCGTGGTCGCGGACATGCCGGCGACGGTGGCCGCGACAGCAGCGGTAGCAAGAACCTTCTTGATCACGAGTCTTCCTTCTTGAGCTCGGTGGCCCGGAACTGCTCCGTTGTCCGAAGCGCCCTGATCAACTGCCCGCAGAAGTTTTGGTTCCGGAGGGTCACCCGATGGCGGTATCCGTCGGATGAACGCCATCGGACGGCAGGTCGACGGGCACCCGTTCGGGCTTTCCGGCCCTGGTCGGGAGCCCTTGGGAGCACTGGCCCGCGGCCCCGCTCCCGGTCGTGCGCCGCGGCGGCGCGGCTTACCGGAAACCGGACAGTTCGAGTGGTGACCTCGGCGGGGCGGGGTCACGGGGCGGCGGAGATCAGGGGGCGACGGAGAGGACGAGCTTGCCGGTGGTGCGACCGGTCTCTCCCCGTACGTGGGCCGCGGCGGCCTCCGCGAGGGGGAACACCTCCTCCACCAGGACGCGCAGCCGGCCGCTCTCGACGAGGGCGGCGATCTGCCGCAGCCCCGCGTGGTCGGGCTCGACGAGCATGAAGGCCACCCGCACCCCGGCCTTCTCGGCCTCCGCCGCCGGGAAGGTGTCGTCCAGCGGGAGCAGCGAGACCAGGGTGCCGCCGGGCCGCAGGCCGCGCAGGGAGCGGGCCGGGCTGGATCCGCCGAGCGGGTCGACGACGACGTCCAGGTCGCGCAGGGTCTCGGCGGTCTCGGCGGCGTCCGCGGTGCGGTGGTCGATCGGCTCGTCGACGCCGAGGGAGCGCAGCAGCCCGTGCTTGGCCGCGCCGGCGGTGCCGATCACGTACGCGCCGCGCGCCTTGGCGATCTGCACGGCCAGGTGGCCGACGCCGCCGGCGGCCGCGTGGACGAGGACGCGCTGCCCGGGCCGCACGTCGGCGGTGTCGACCAGCGCCTGCCAGGCGGTCAGCGCGGCCAGCGGCAGGGCGCCGGCCTCGACGGGGGTGAGTCCGCGCGGGCTCGGGGCGAAGTGGCGGGCCGGGGCGGTGACGTACTCGGCGTAGGCGCCCGCCGGCTGCGGGAAGCGCGGCATCCCGTACACCTCGTCGCCGGCCCGGAACAGCGTCACTCCGGCGCCCACCGCCTCGACCACCCCGGCGACGTCCCAGCCGAGCACGGAGCCGTCGGCATACATGCCCTGCTGCCGGGTCTTCCAGTCGGCCGGGTTCACGCCCGCCGCCCGCACCCGGACGAGGATCTCGCCCCGGCCGGGGACCGGCTTCGGCACCTCGACGAGCCTCAGGACGTCGGGCGCTCCGGCGGCGACCTGCGTGACGGCGTTCATCATGACCATGCTGCTGCTCCTCGGGCGGTACGGCTGCTGCTGTGCCGGTTCTCCCGGCCACGCCCTCACACTCGCGCGGCCGGCCGGCGGCCAGTAGCGGCCCGCTGGTCACGGAATGAAAAGATCGGGCCATGCACCGTGTCGGCGTTCTGGCCCTGGACGGGGTCGTCCCCTTCGAACTCGGCATACCCGCACGGATCTTCGGCGCCGCGCGCGACTCCTCGGGCGCCCCGCTCTACTCCGTCACCACCTGCAGCCTGGGCGGCCGCCCGGTCCGCGCCGAAGCCGACTACGACCTCACCGTCTCGCACGACGCCGGGCTGCTCGCCGCCGTCGACACGGTCGTCATCCCGCCGTCCCACGGCCTGGGCCCGATCCGCGAGGAGGGCAGGCTGCCCGAGGAGCTGCGCACCGCCCTGGCCGCGATCCGGCCCGGAACCCGCATGGTGGCGATCTGCACCGGCAGCTACGTGCTCGCCGCGGCCGGACTGCTCGACGGCCGCCCCGCCACCACGCACTGGCTGGAGGCGGACCACCTCCAGCGCCTGTTCACCCGCGTACGCATCGACCCCGACGTCCTCTTCGTCGACGACGGCGACGTCCTCACCTCCGCCGGGGTGGCCGCGGGCATCGACCTCTGCCTGCACATCGTCCGCCGCGACCACGGCAGCGAGGTCGCCAACGAAGTGGCCCGCGGCTGTGTCGTACCGCCCTGGCGCGACGGCGGCCAGGCCCAGTACATCCGCCGCCCCGTCCCCGAGCCGACCAGCCCCGGCACCGCCCGCACCCAGGCCTGGCTCCTCGAACGCCTCGGCGAACCCCTCAGCCTGGCCGACATGGCCGCCCACGCCAACGTCAGCGTCCGCACCTTCACCCGTCGTTTCCGCGACGAGGTGGGCACCAGCCCCGGCGAATGGCTCACCGCCCGCCGCGTCGACCTGGCCCGCCACCTCCTGGAGACCACCGACCTCCCCGTCGACGTCGTCGCCGACCGCGCCGGCCTCGGCACCGGCGTCTCCCTGCGCCGCCACCTGCGCGCGACGACGGGCGTCACGCCGCACGCATACCGGCGCACGTTCCGGCCGACGCGTTAGGGCCGAAGGGCCAGGGCCGAAGCGTCAGGGCCCGGCGGCGGGTTGGGGGGGCGGGTTGCGGGCAGCGCGCGTACGGGCCCCGGCGGTGCCGGAGCCCGTACGC
Source organism: Streptomyces sp. NPDC004788 (assembly GCF_053601115.1). NCBI lineage: Bacteria > Bacillati > Actinomycetota > Actinomycetes > Kitasatosporales > Streptomycetaceae > Streptomyces > Streptomyces sp. NPDC004788. The sequence goes on along the minus strand of NZ_JBSGBF010000004.1, from coordinate 167,864 downwards.
GTACGTCCTGCTACTTCGCCGCGCCCTCGGCGGGCGTGCCCGAGGCGCCGGCCGGCGCCGGGTCGGGGGCCTCGGTGAAGTCGATCTTGTGCATGTGCCGGTTCATGGACTTCATCAGGCCCCAGACCGCGAGGGCCAGGACGGCGAAGACGACGAAGCCGAGGACGCCGGGGGTCACCTTGTTCTCGTCCAGTTCCTTGGCGGCGAACGGGACGAGCTGGGTCAGTGCCAGGTGTGCGCTCATGTCAGTCATTGTCGCGGATGCCCGCGAAGAGGTCGCTCTCGGGGAGGGAGGTGTCGACGAGGGACTTGCTGAGCTCGTACTCCTCCGTCGGCCAGACCTCCTTCTGGATCTCCATCGGGACCCGGAACCAGCCGCCGTCGGGGTCGATCTGGGTGCGGTGGGCGATCAGGGCCTTGTCGCGGGTCTCGAAGAACTCCGCGCACGGCACGTAGGTGGTGAGGGTGCGCGGCTTGCGGGAGAACTCGTCCCAGCGCTTGAGCCAGTCGCCGTACGGGGACTCCAGGCCGCGGGCGAGGAGGGCCTCGTGCAGGGCCTCGGTGCGGGGACGGTTGAAGCCCTGGTTGTAGTAGAGCTTCTGCGGCTGGTACGCCGGGCCGAACTCGTCCTCGGGGTACTTCTCGGTGTCGGTCGCGCCGTCGAAGGCCACCATCGTGATCTTGTGGGTCATGATGTGGTCCGGGTGCGGGTACCCGCCGTTCTCGTCGTAGGTCGTGATGACCTGCGGACGGAAGGCGCGGATCTTGCGGACGAGCCGGCCGGCCGCCGCGTCCACGTCCTCCAGGGCGAAGCAGCCCTCGGGCAGCGGCGGCAGCGGGTCGCCCTCGGGCAGGCCCGAGTCGACGAAACCGAGCCACTCCTGCTTGACGCCGAGGATCTCGCGGGCCTCGTCCATCTCCTTGCGGCGCACCTCGTGGATGTTCGCCTCGATGTACGGGTCGCCCTGGAGCTTCGGGTTGAGGATCGAGCCGCGCTCGCCGCCCGTGCAGGTCACCACCAGGACCTCCACCCCCTCGGACACGTACTTGGCCATGGTCGCCGCGCCCTTGCTCGACTCGTCGTCGGGGTGGGCGTGAACGGCCATCAGTCGCAGCTGCTCAGTCAAGACTCGATCCTCAGTGATTCGTCGCCTGGCAAGGTCTCTATAGTGACGGAATCGGGGGTGCGAAAAATTCCGGCCCCCTGGCGTGCGGCGCCGGTCGGCCCACGGCGAGAGGAACGGTCATGAGCGCGGTGCGAGAGTCGCTGCCCGAGGGGCGCTACGGGCGCTCCGCGGACGAGCGCGCCGACCGCAAGCTCAAGATCACCGGAGCCGTCCTCGGCACCCTCTTCCTGGCCATGATCGGCTGGTTCGGCTGGTACTACGTCGCCGACAACAAGATCAGCGCCGAGCTGATCAAGTTCGAGGTCGTCAGCGACACCGAGGTCCAGGTCCACCTGGAGATCCGCAAGGACGCCGACGCCAAGGGCGTCTGCACCCTGCGCTCGCGCTCCGCCGACGGCACCGAGGTCGGCCGCAAGGACATCAGCGTCGACGAGCCCGACGCCCGCCTCGACAAGGTCTACTCGATCCGTACGACGGCGAAGGCGACCAACGCCGAGCTGCTGGGGTGTACGGCCCAGTAGCGGTGGGTAGGGAAGGCGGGAAGAGCCGCCGCGGGGTCACCTCGGTGACCTGGGGTGACGCAAAGTCCGTGGTTTATGTCCTCCCGCTTTTCGCCACTCATTGTTAGGCTCGTGGTTTCGCCCGTTCGAAAGGCGCACGCTGGAAGCGGAAGCTGATGCCGAAGCTGCCGCGTGCGCATTCGCGCAGGGCGAGCTTTGTATTCCCAGTACCTACGAGGAGCACCTGTGACCCAGACCAGCGACAACGTCACCTGGCTCACCCAGGAGGCGTACAACAAGCTCAAGGACGAGCTTGAGTACCTGTCTGGTCCCGCGCGTACCGAGATCGCCGCCAAGATCGCCGCGGCGCGCGAGGAGGGCGACCTGCGCGAGAACGGCGGGTACCACGCGGCCAAGGAGGAGCAGGGCAAGCAGGAGCTCCGGGTCCGCCAGCTCACCCAGCTCCTGGAGAACGCCAAGGTCGGCGAGGCCCCGGAGGACACCGGTGTGGTCGGCCCCGGCATGGTCGTGACCATCGCCTTCGACGGCGACGAGGACGACACCATGACCTTCCTGCTCGCCTCGCGCGAGTACGCGAGCGACACCATCGAGACGTACTCGCCGCAGTCCCCGCTGGGCGTCGGCGTCATCGGCAAGTCCGTGGGTGACGAGGCCGAGTACGAGCTGCCGAACGGCAAGATGGCGATGGTGAAGATCCTCGGCGCGAAGCCGTACACCGGCTGAGCCGAGCCGTCCGACACAGCGCGTGTGAAGGGCCGGACCCCGTGAAACCGGACGGGGCCGGCCCTTCGTCATGCCCATGCAATGATCGGCTCATCAGGCCACGCAAGGGGGATGGGGCAGGTGCTGGGACCGCTGCGCGAGGGCGCGCCACGACGGATCGGCCCGTACGAGATCCTCGCCCGGCTCGGCGCCGGCGGGATGGGCGAGGTGTACCTGGGCCGGGACACCGGGCCGGACGCGGGCGGGCGGGCGATCGACGCGCCGCACGTCGGCGGTCCGGGCGCGCCGCACGCAGGCGGCCCTGGAGCCGGCGACCGGGCGGCCGACGGGCCCGGTGGTCATGGTCTGCCCTCCGGTGAGTACGTCGCCGTCAAGACCGTGCGCCGTGACGTTGCCGGCGAGCCCGCCTTCCGCGACCGCTTCCGCCGGGAGATCAAGGTCGCGGGTCTGGTGCGCAGCGCCTACGCCGCCGCGCCGCTCGGCGGCGACGCCGACGCCGAGGTGCCGTGGCTGGCCACCGCCTACGTCCCCGGGCCCAGCCTCTCCCAGGCCGTCCGCCGCGGCGGCCCGCTGCCCGTAGCCACCGTGCGCGCCCTGGGCGCCCGCATCGCCCGCGCCCTCGCCGACATCCACGCGTCCGGGGTGCTGCACCGCGACCTCAAGCCCGGCAACGTCATGCTCGCCGTCGACGGCCCGCGTCTGATCGACTTCGGCATCGCGCGCGCCAGCGGCGCCACCACGATGACCGCGACCGGGATGATGGTCGGCACGCCCGCCTTCATGTCGCCCGAGCACGTGGCGGGCGCGCGGCACGTCTCGGGCGCCTCGGACGTCTTCTGCCTGGGCTCCGTCCTCTGTTACGCGGCGACCGGCGAGGACCCGTTCGGCGACGGCCCGCTGGCGGCCGTCCTCTACCGCGTCTCGCAGGCCGAGGCGGATCTGGACCGGGTGCCGGAGGAGCTTCGGCCCGTGATCGCCGCGTGCCTGTCGCCCGACCCGGCGGCCCGGCCCACGCCCGAGGCGCTGGTCGAGCTCTTGGGCGGCGACGGCGGGCGGCTCCCGGCCTGGCCGGAGGCCGTACGGGAGCACATCGGCGAGTACGGGCGCGAGCTGGCCCAGCTGGTCGCGGCGGGCGGCCCGCTGGTCGAGGTGCCGGCGCCCCAGCCGCAGGCACCCGTCGTGACCTCGGGCCCGCCCGGGCTGCACTTCGCGCCGACGATCGCGCCGACCGGGGCACCGACGGCCGCCTCCGGGGCGCCGGAGAAGCGGCGGCGCCGGGGGCTGATCGCCGCCGTCGTGGCCCTCGCGGTGCTCGGCGGCGGGCTCGGCGCGTACATGCTGTGGCCGGAGAAGAAGCCGGGCAAGCCCGTGGCGGGCGCGCCCGCGCCCTCCGTGCCCGGAATCCCGGGCGTGGACGACCGGGGCCTCGCCGACGCCTCCGGGATCGTGCCGCAGAGCGCCGCGCAGCGCCCGGCCGCCTGGAAGCCGTGGCGGACGAAGCTCAAGACACCCGCGCTCGGCTGCTCGGCGAACGAGAAGGCGATGGTGTGCCGGCGGACGGACGGCTGGTACGAGGCGCTCGACCCGGCGAACGGGAAGCGGCTGTGGGAGGCCGGGCTCGGCGGCGGCAAGCCGGGCGGCGAGAGCATGCTCCAGGGCCACGGCCGCCCGTGGATCATCGACAAGGCCACCCGGCCCACCGTCCACGACTCGGTGGTGGTGCTGGCCGGGGAAGGGAAGCTCCAGGTGCGCGACCTGCGCAGCGGAGCGGTCCGCTGGGAGAAGAGCGGCGAGCCCTTCGGCACCCAGGGCGAGCCGTCGCGGCCGATCGTCGCCGACGGCACGGTCTTCACGGCGACGAACACCACCGACGACCCCACCATCAAGCGGATCGGCATGACCGCGTACGCCCTCGCCGACGGCCGCAAGCTGTGGTCGAAGGCGCTGACGAACGACGACATCCCGTACTCCGACAGCCGCGCCTTCGAGCCGATCGCCTACGCGAAGGGCACGGTGTACGCGCTCAGCGACGGCGGGATCGTCGCGTACGACGCGAAGACCGGCGCCCTGCGCGGGCAGGTCGACCGGGAGGCGCGCGACTGCGAGACGATCAAGGTGATCGGCGCGTCCGCGTACTGCCTGACCGTCCCGCACGCGACCGACGTGCAGCAGCGGCTCCGGCTCCTGGACGCGGCGACCCTCGCCACGAAGGGAAGCCTGGCCGTCCCGGCCGGCGCGCTCACCCCCGAGGTGATCACCCCGAAGGCGGTCGTCGGCTTCGACGACGGGCAGAACGAGTGGGCGAGCGGCGGATCGGCCGGCGCGGCCACGCTGAAGGTCAGCGACCCGAAGGACGGCCACGAACTCGCCTCCTACGCGGCGAAGCCCACGGCGGCCGGCCTCTCGCAGGGCTGGTCGACGCCGCTGCTCGCCGGCGACCAGGTGGTGTACGCCGACTTCGCGGCCCTCTACACCGTGCGGCTCGGCCCCGACGGCAAGCCGGGCGGCCTGAAGGTGACGCCGATCCCGGGCGCACCGGGCCCGCGGGTCAAGGAGAACGCGCTGGACAAGGACGCCTGGGGGGAGTTCATCTCCAAGATGGTCCGGCAGCCGGAGGTGCTGCCGGTCGGCGGGATCGCGTACCTCGTGTACGACAAGGGTGCCGTCGTGTCCGTGGAACTGCCGAAGTGACGTACGCGTGACGTACTGAGAGGACGTTTTCCGTGCTGGAAGCACTGCCCGCCGGGCCGCCGCGGCTCGTCGGCCCCTACCGGCTGCTCGCCCGGCTCGGCGCCGGCGGCATGGGCGAGGTCCATCTGGCCTGCCGCGCGGACGCGCCGACGGCCGATCCGTACCGCATGGTCGCGGTGAAGACCGTACGGGAGGAGCTGGAGCTCGACGAGGACTTCCGGATCCGCTTCCGGCGCGAGATCACGGCGGCGCGGGCGGTCGACAGCCCGTACGCGGCCCGGCTCGTCGACGCGGACGCCGACGCGCCCGCGCCGTGGCTGGCGACCGAGTACGTGCCGGGTCCCTCGCTCGCCGAGGCCGTCGTACGCACCGGGGCGCTGCCGGTCGCGGCGGTACGGGCCCTCGGGGCCACGCTCGCCCGGGCGCTGGACGCCGTACACGGGGCGCAGGTGCTGCACCGCGACCTGAAGCCGGCGAACGTGCTGCTCGGCGCCACCGGGCCCAAGCTCATCGACTTCGGCATCGCGCAGGCCTTCGAGGCGACGGCGCTGACCTCGACGGGCCTGGTCGTCGGCTCGCCGGGGTTCATGTCGCCGGAGCACCTCGTCGGCAGCCGGGCCGTCGTGCCCGCGTCGGACGTCTTCTGCCTGGGCGCGGCGCTCGCGTTCGCGGCGAGCGGGCAGGGGCCGTTCCAGGACGACGAGATGGCGGCGGTGATCTACCGGATCAGCCGGGCCGACGCCGAACTGTCGGGTGTGCCGGAGGAGTTGCGGCCGGTCGTGGCGCGGTGTCTGCGCTTGGATCCGGCGGAGCGCCCGTCGGCGGCGGAGCTGGTGGAACTGCTGGACCCCGGGACCCCCGGCGCCTTCCCGTGGCCGGGTGGCGTGCTCTCGCTGCTCGCGGAGTACGGGGACGCCGCGCGGCGGATCGGCGAGGCGGCCGCGTCGGGGCCGGGCGTGGCGGACATGCCGACGCTGGCGCCCGTCGTACAGGTGCCGTACTCCCCCACGGCCCTCGGCGAACGGCCCGTCGGCCCTGCCGAGGTTCCGACGGCGCGGCGTCGCCCCTGGGGGCGGCTCGCGGCGGTGGCGGTCGCGGTGGCCGTGGTGGCGACGGTCGGCGTCGTGCTGGTCAACCGGCAGGGCGGGGAAGGCGGTTCGACGGCGAAGGGTCCTTCCGCCTCGGCGTCCCCGTCCAGCTCCGCCTCCGGTCAGGGCGCGGCCCGGACGCTGAGCCAGGTCGTCCTGCCGTACGGCGGCGAGGGCCACACCGGCGACTACGGCAAGGCGGCCACGGACTCCGCCGCCCGCCCGGCGGGCTGGTCGCCGTGGACGGCGAAGCTCGACACGGGCACGGACATCGACGGCTGCGCACTCCACCCCAAGGTCCTGGTGTGCGCCGGGAGCGGAGGCGCGGCGGTCGGTCTGCGGGCCTCGGACGGCACGAAGTTGTGGTCGGTGCCGCCCAGGCTGACGGCCGAGGACGAGGGTGTGCCGTCCTCGCCGGGCTATCCGGCGGTCGTCGGCGACACCGCGTACGTCACGGGCCGGGACGGCCTGACCGCCTACGGCGTCGAGGACGGCAAGGAACGCGGCAAGGTCCCGGCACCCGGGCCCTTGTGGGCCGAGAAGGGCTCCGATCTCCAGGGCGGCGTCCTCTACTCCAGCTATCTCGACCGCGCCGACCCGTCCAAGGGCCTGGTCGCCGCCGTGAAGCTGGACGGCAAGGGCGGTGGCAAGGAGCTGTGGCGGCACGACCTCGGCGCCGTCCCGGAGCAGTTGGTCGCCGCCGGGGGCCGGGTGTACGTGACGGTGAACGGGGTCGTGCCGGTGGCGCTGGACGCCGGCACGGGCCGGGAGACGGCACGGGGCGCGGACGGCGTGCAGTGCGCCACCGCGGTGGTGCACAAGGAGTCCGTGCTGTGCGGCGCCTCCGGTGGCGCGGGCATCGCCGTGCTCGATGCCCGGACCCTGCGGCTGAAGCGCACGCTGGGCTCGGGGCTGACGTTCACCGGCGCCCCCGCGGTGAACGCGGACGGGACGGTGGCCGGGCTCAGCACGGACGAGCTGGTGACCTACGACCTGGCGAGCGGGCGCGAGCTGAGGCGGGCCACGGTCGGGCTCGACGCCCAGCCGAACCTGGCGTGCTTCACGGGCGACCGCCTGCTGGTCGCCGCCAAGCAGGACGTGCGGTCCTTCCCCACGTCCGGACAGGGCGAGGACAGCGGCTCCGATACGCGCAGGGCCGAGCTGCCCGACGGCGTCGACGCCAAGCAGCTCGTCCCGCACAGCGCGCTCGTGACCGGCGGCGCCGTCTTCCTGCCCTTCAACAACCTGGTGATCTCCGGCTACCTGCCGTGACCGTGACCGTCAGCCCTCCGCCCGGCGGTACTTGCGCACCGACAGGGTCCGGAAGATCACGACGATCGCGATCGAGTAGATCAGCGATGCCCAGACGGGGTGCTGCATCGGCCATGCCTGGGACTGGGACAGTCCCGGGTCGCCGAAGAGCTTGCGGCATGCCTGCACGGTCGCGCTGAACGGGTTCCAGTCGGCGATGTGCTGCAGCCATGGCGTCATCTGGTTGGAGTCCACGAACGCGTTCGAGATGAACGTGACGGGGAAGAGCCAGATCAGACCGCCGGAGGTGGCCGCTTCCGGGGTGCGCACGGTCAGGCCGATCAGGGCGCCGATCCAGGTGAACGCGTAACCGAGGAGGAGCAGCAGGCCGAAGCCGGCCATGATCCTCGCGGCGTTGGTCGGCTCCGCGGATCCCGGGCGCCAGCCCACGATGAGCGCGACGATCGCGAGGACGAACAGCGTCAGGGCCGTCTGGACGAGGTCGGCGAGGGTGCGGCCGGTGAGCACGGCGCCGCGGGCCATCGGCAGCGAGCGGAAGCGGTCGATCAGGCCCTTGTGCATGTCGTCGGCGATGCCCGCGCCCGCGCCGGCCGTGGCGAAGGTGACGGTCTGGGCGAAGATGCCGGCCATCAGGAAGTCCTTGTAGACCTGCGCGTCGGTGGTGTCGCCGATCTTCATCGAGCCGCCGAAGACGTACGTGAAGAGGATCACGAACATCACGGGCTGGATGAGTCCGAAGATGACCATCTCAGGGAAGATACTTCGGCCGTTTCACCCTTGTTGCAGCTCGCGGAGCGCTTCATCTCGCCCGCGGCCTGGCCGACCACGCTGTCATCGACTGCGCCGGTCACATGCATCGACGGGAGCACGTACAGGGGCGGCACAGGCACCCCGAGGAAGGGCGACAGAGCCTCCAGCGCCTTCGCGTACTCACCCGAGCCGAACCAGGCGTGCACGCGCCGATACAGCGTCGCGTAGGTGCGTCCGCCGATCCGCTCATCCCCGCTGTAACTGTTCCAGGCCCGCCCCGTGCGCAGCTTGTCCAGCATCACCTCGAAGCCGCCGCGTACGTCCTTCCACTGGCGGTTGGAGGACAGGATGTCGCGCACCTTGTCCCACATCTCATCGGTCACGGTCGCCGGGATCGGGGTGCCGGTCTCGCGGTGCCACTCGGTGATGGGGTCGACCAGGCCCTTGTGGCGAGGCCGTCCCTTGTCGGTGATCTGGACCTCTACCCTCAGCAGGTCGAGCACGTCCTGCTTCTGGTCCAGGGTGAAGTCGTCCATGTTCCCGTCGACCTTCTCGACCAGGGACATCAGGTGTGCGGCCCGTCCCTCCTGCGCCTCGGCCTCCTCCAGCCAGACGGAGACCCGGTCACGCTCCTCGATCAGGTCATCGATCTTCGCGTTCAGCTCGGCCTTCAGTTCCTCGACGAGGGTCGCGTCGTCGCCGTCCTCGTCATCGACAGACGCCAGGAGCAGGGCGATCTTGCGCCTGCGAGAAGCCTTCTTCTTCTCGATTTCGGTGTCCAGCTCGACCAGGCGGCGGCGGTAGGAGCTAGCGCGCTCGGGGACGGTGCCCAGCCAACCCTCGATCAGGGCGTGGAGCTTGTCCTTGTCGGCCATGAGGCTCTTGACCTCACCCCAGACCGCCGCGTCTACCTCGTCGGCCGGCAGCTCCCAGCAGTCGTGATCCTGGACGCCCTCGCGCGTGCCCATGCAGCGGTAGTACCGATCGTCGGTGCCGGGGATCGTCGCGCCAGTGCGGTGCGTGCCGCACAGGGAGAAGAGGCGGTTCGAGAGCAGGTACTTGCTGGCGGGCCTGCTCTTGGGGCGAGATCCCGCGTCCAGGATGGCGAGCAGCTCGGCGGCCCGGTCGTCAGGCAGGGGCTTGGGGATCTCTACGCGGTACGAGGTCTCGATGGGCTCGCCGTCCTCGTTCGTACCGGCGAAGGTGAAGTCGACGTAGCCCTTGAGTCCGGCGCGCAGGCGTGCGGCGAGGTTGCCGCCGGTCCACTCCTTGCCCTGGCGGCTGCGGTGGTTCAGCGCGTTCATGGAGCGGGCCCCATCCTCGCGGCTGGGCATCTCGGGCGCGTCAATGAAGATCTTGGCGGCGTCCTCGAACTGCTTGACTTCGGCGGGGTTGAGAACGGGGTTGCCGTCGTTGTCGAGCATGATGCCGAAGGGGGGTTCGCCGAGAGGCCAGCCGCCGACCGCGACCTTCTGCATCCGGCCGCCCATCGTGCGCTCCAGGATCAGCGCGTGCTCGACCTCGGCCATGTACGCAAGGAGGGAGAGCTGGATGCCGAACATGTCGTCGTCGGAGTCGATCCGGCCGTCGGCGGTAGCGACACGGACACCCTTGTCGGTGACGTCGTAGACCCAGCGGTGGATGTTCTTCATCGTGCGGCCGATGCGGTCGAGCTTGCCGAACACGATCATGTCGAGGCGGCCGGCCATCGCGTCAGCGGTCAGGCGGTCCAGCTCCTCGCGGCTGGCGAGCTTGCCCGAGACTCCGCCGTCTATGTACACGTCCACGATGACGTGATTGAGGCCGCGCAGCGCGTAGGCGATCCACGCGCGGCACTGAGCCTCCTGCACCTTCAGGCCATAGCCTTCGAGCTGCTGCGCCGTGGAAACCCGCAGGTAGATGGCTATGCGGATGACCTGCTTGCCGATCTGCTTGCGCGGAAGGACTCGCGCCCCCATGTCACACTCCCCGTGTGATAAAGAGACCCCCGAGCACCAGCCCGGGGGTCTTCGCTGTGTGTAAAACGGACTCTACGCCGTTTCGTCTGTCTTTTTCACCTGTCCCACTAGCAGACGGGCGAGGCGCGCCTTCTCTGCATCCGTCCAGGTCACTCGCCGCCAACTCGACGTAACGCGCTGGCTCACGGAGTCACCTGGCCGAACCTCGCGCAGGCGACACGGGGGAGCCGACCTCGCAGTCTCACTATCACATCTGGTTCGGAGAAAGGAATCCTCACGCTGCGATCTCCTCGTACTGCTTGCGGGACATGCTCGTCAGGTGCCATGCACCGTGCTCGCACTGGTACGTACGGCCCTCGACCTTCAGGCCGCGCCGGGTACCTCGGACGTCGGCCTTGCGGGTGCGCTTGGCCTGAGCCCTGCCCATCGCCTTCTCGGCGTCGTGGCGGGAGGCGAAGGCGCGCTTCGCGCCGCAGTCGCAGGCCCGAAAGTCGACTGTCCTGTACGTCACGGTGGTGCTCCTTACTTCTTGCTCTTGGTCTTAGGCGGGTCCTTCACGAACTTCTGGCAGTCGCACTCGCCGAGTTGACACTTTCCGCGGCCGGCGCCGGCCGCGGAGTGCGTGAAGGGCGGATGGCCACAGCTCGGTTCATAGCAGTAGCCGGGCCAGCCGGCCTTGCCGTCGTGGTTGGCGAGGGCGATCCCCGAGGAGGTCAGGGGGATGGCCCGGCCCGCGCCACCGAAGCTCATCTTCTTGGCGAAGGCTTCAGCCTCGGCGGTGGAGCCGAAGGGCCCGTAGTTCAGGCCCTTGCTCCCGTCGTCCCATCGGTGGGTGAGGACGAAGAGGTCTCGCATCTGGAGAATCGAAGCGGACTCCTTCAGCACGGCCTTGGCCATGTCCTCAGGCTTCTCGAATCCCGGGTCCGTCAGGATGTCGACGAGCGCCTGGATCTCGTGCTTTCGGGGGGTGATCCTCAGTGACTGGCCTCCTCACTCAGCTCGGGGAAGTGTCGGAGCACCTGCCCTTCCGCCCAGTCCCACCACAGCTCGGTATCGGCCGGGCTGAGATCGTCGGACCACCCTTCGAGGTAGTCGGAGCCTCGCTCGGTGAGCGTCTGCCTGACGGCCGCCAGCATCTTGGCCTTGCCTAGGTCGCCCAGCGGCCCGTCGTCCTGTACGTCGTGATACCGGTAGGCGGCCGCCAGTGCGGTGGCCATTTCTCCGAGCCCAACCCGATGCGTCACCCGCAGGTCGAAGCGAAGCCGGCCGTCCCTGCTCATGGTTGCCTTCACAGCTACACCAGTCTCTCTATCACACCTGGTCCGGCAGAAGGCCGGCCAGCTCCCCGAGAAGGTTCCCCAGGTCATCGCGGGCAGCGTGCGAGGAGTCATCGGTCGCCTCGTCGTACTCGCTCCAGGTGTACTTGTCCTCGTCGAGGTCGCCGTCCTCGTTGAGGAAGGACTGGATCAACTTGGTCCGCGCGTCCTCGCGGCCCTGGTAGTGGTCGATGAGGGCGCGGAGCTGGTCAGTGACGCTGGGGGTGTTCTCGGTGATGCTCACTTCGGTGGTCCTCTCGGATTCGGCGACTGCCCGCACTCCGTAGCGGCGGGCCATGACGTAGGTACGAACGTTCCAGGTGGTGCCGGGGGGCTTGCAGAGATCGATCCATTGGCCGGCCCGCTTGTGCACGACGGTGGCCTGGGGATCGAGGCCGACTGCGACCGTGCCATCGGGCAGCGCGTCGAGTTCTGCGATCCTCTTGATGACTGTCACTCTATCACACGCACATCAGGCGGCAGAGGAGAAATGGCCGGCAAGGACGGTCACGCCGAGCAGGCGGTCACGCAGGTCGTCGAGGTCTCCGTCGTTACGGAGGACGGCGTCGAACTTCCAGTTCTTCAGGGCCACTTCGGAGGCGTACGTCACGCCGCGCGCATCCCTGGCCGGGCTGACGCCGGGCCGGTCGATCCAGATGACTACGCCTCCGCGGGACTGAACGGCTCGCGCCTCGTTGGGGAAGCGGACGTCGCTCACGACCAGGGCCTCGCGCTCGGGCTCGTAGTCGTTGAACAGGGCCTCGACCCAGATGTCCTCGCCGAACGTCACGCGGCCGGCGTCGGTACCCGTGGCGTGCAGCAGGCGCCGAACCTCGGGGAACCTGTCCTTCGCTCCGTCCCAGCCGTACGCAGCGATCAGGTTGACCAGGCGAACCGGCGGGATTCCGGTGTGAGTGGGGACGAGCGGGTTCTGGCGGTACAGGAACGCCTTCAGGCGGTCGGCGAAGGCGTCGCGCCTCCAACCTCCCTCGACGAGCACCTGTGCCGCCGCGTCCTTGCCGGACCGGGCGTAGCCGGCCAGCCCTACGAGCAGTGCGTGTGTCACTTCGGGTCCTCCTGGTCTGGGTCAAGCAGATCGGCGGCGTACGTCACCCCGAGGGGGACGTAGAAGTTCCGGCCCATCACGTCGGGGATCTCGTGGGCGCGGAATTTCGCGGCCCACTCTCGGCGGACGGCATCGACCAGTTCGTCAAGCTCCTGGCGCCGGTCCTCGTACTCCTGGCCGTACAGTCCGCCGGTGATCTCGGCCATCGCGGTCTCGATGTCGGGCCGCCAGTGCGGCTCGCCGTTCACGTACCTCCAGCCGTTCACGCGGCACCGGCCAGCTCTTCCAGCTCGACCGGGGTCAGGTCGATGTAGTGCTCGCCGTTCGCGTACGTCACCTGAAGGTGGGAGATGCGAACGCACAGCCGCTCTCCACAGGTTGGGGAAACTCGCGTGCCCTTGGGCAGGGGGCCGAAGGCGATGAGCCATGCGACCCGGCCGGCGGTCTGGTTGTAGCCGTTGTAGCTGAGCTGGCCGAGGCCGGTCGCCTTGCAGACGCCGCCGGTCCAGAGCTGGTGGTCACCGGACCAGGTCACGGCGCTGGCGAACTTCTCCTCGTCGCTCTCACCCTTCAGGTACTTCGGGGCGGCGGCTATCTCGGCGGTGCGGACGTACTCGCGGATCGGGATGTCCTTGCCGACATGGCCCCATCGGGCCATGCGAGTTCGGTGGGCCATGCACAGCCCGTCGCTGTGGCGGGCGTCGTTCTTGCACTGCACGCCTGCACTGCTGGTCACGTAGCACTTCACGGACGTGGCCCTCTCGCTCGATGGATGTTCGGGGAGTGGGTGCCAGGGACTCGAACGCCTGGTGTCTGCCGGTCACCCTGAGCTTGTCGCTCTATCACACCTGGATCTCAGGAAGTCTCGCGGAATCCGTCGAAGCACTCGATGTACGACGTGTCGCCGACCTTCGCCCAGCACAGCCGGTGCCCGAAGACAGTGCCCCAGTCCTCCCAGCCGGCCTTCTGCCTCTCCTGGGCCCAGGCGGCTCGCTCGGCCTCGACGTTCAACTTCGGATCGAGGTAGGTCACCTTCCCTTGGGCGTCCACCCAGTACGAGTGGCCCTCGCCGTTCCCGCGCCGGGCCGCGTCCCAGAAGCAGTTGTTCGAGTCGGTGTCCTCCTCCGGGCACGGCCGGGTCGGGAGCTGCGGGGTGGTGACGGTGGCGACGAGGATCTCGGACTGACCGGCGTGCGCGGGCCGGCTGGTCTCCTGGGCGACGCCGACGCCCACTCCCCCGACGAGGGCCGAGGCGGCGGCGATGACGGTGATGGTGACGGCGGTGGTGGACAGCTTCATGAGTGCTTCTCCTTGGAGTTCGGGCCGAGGGAGGGGAGGCGGAGGGCGCCGGTTCGGGGCGGCTGCGGGAGGGGCGGGAGCCGGTACTGGTAGGCGATGAGCGTCGGGATCTCGTTGGGCTTGGCGACCCCGTTGTTGACGGCGGTCATGTAGACCTCGGCGAACTGGGTGACCGCCCGCTTCACGATCTCGCTTGGGGTCAGGCCGGTCGGGGCGAGGATCTGGAGGGCTCGGGCCAGGTTGGCGTCGACCCGGGAGGCGAGCTGCTTCGGGGCGGTCATGCGGCCAGCTCCTCCAGCGCCTCAGGGATGACCTCGCCGTCCTCGGTGATCAGCTCGGCCTCGATCAGGCGCTCCGCGGTCCTGCCATAGGAACCCTGGAGGGTCCACGCCATGCCGCTGCGGATCAGGGTGGCAAACAGGTCGAGCGTCTCGTGGTCGTCCAACTCGCCCAGCTCGTAGCTCATCAGGTCGATCGCGATGTCCTTCATGCGTCCCATCTCGGGCCCTCTCGTATCGTTGGAGGTAGGGAGGGGGGCCGATCTCACCTCGGCCCCGCTCCCGTCAGTCGTTCAGGTCAGGCAGCCAGCTCGTCGATGCGCTTCTGCCAGCGCGATGCCTCGGCCTGCTCCTTTTCGGCGCGCTCCTGGAGCTGCTTCGCCTTGACGTCGTGCGAGTCCCGCTCCCACTCGAAGCGGAGACGGATGCTCTCGGTCTTCCAGTCGGGGTGTTCGGCCTCGAACCTCTTGAGCGTCGCGACTTCCAGCTTGGCGAGCACTCCGTAGGTCACCGTCTCGTAGTCAAGCTGCTTGCCCTTGTCGTTGCGGCGACCTCGGCTGTAGTTGGCGACGTCGGTCGACCAGTTCATCGTCAGCCCGTGCCGGTCGAGATGACCCTGGCCGTCAGGCAGGCGGTCGTAGGTGTACTCCGTGGTGTACTTCCGGCCCCGGACCTTCAGGAACCCGTGCTCGACCTCGCTCCTGAACTTGGGGTCGGAGCTGATCCGGACGCGAGGGATCAACGTCTCGATCGTCTGCCGCTCGTCGTTCTTCCAGTCGACCTCGGTCTTGCGCTTCGCCATCTCGACGGTGACGTACAGCGTGCCGCCCTCGACCTCGTACTCGTACGCCTCGCGCTCGATCTTCATCGTGCTTGCACCTTTCGGGCCACTGCTCGCGGACTGTCCGCGATGGCGGGAGCCGGGGACTCGAACCCCGGCGTCTGCCGGTCTCCCTGGGCTGGCGTTGCCAACCTAACACACTGGTCTGTCTATCACACTTAGCCGTAACGAACTTCGTCGAAGATCGCGACCTGCACGATGACGTCAGCGGCGCCGGCGTCGATGTGCGCGACGTCGATCCCGTGCAGCTCTTCCCGATCGATCCACGACTGGATGATGTAGCCGTGGTACTCGCGGTTCACATACTCCTGGTTCAGGTCCAGGAGCTTGGCGTAGGCGACCCGTATCTGGTCTCGGCTCAGGTAGTGGACGGCCTCGACCTCGCGGCTCCCTCCGAAGACTTGATCACCCTCGACGATGACGTACTGCTTGTCGGAGGGCAGGCCGGCCCGCTCCGCGGCCGTCGGTTCGATCGCCCAGTAAGTGATCCCTCCGTATGCGGCAATGTCGATGATGCCCTGCACGTTCTCGTCGGTTACGGCCTCGGCAATGCGGTCTGTCAGCACGACGGTCATCGGTCAGTCCCCTTCGGTCCGGCAGGAAGACGGAGCATGGCCTGCCTCGTGGTGTAGTCCTTGATGCGCCCGCCGTTCATCGAGAAGCCGAACCGGCGGTAGAACCGGCGCAGGCGGTCGAGGCTGGTGGCGCCGAATTCCCGGGTCGGGGAGAGGGACATGGTCACCCCTCGAAGGTCGGCCTCGGTGATGAGGAGGGTCATGACCCGCGAGCCGATCCCCTGGTTGCGCTTCTCTCGCGGCACGATGATCTTCTCCAGCGACAAGTGGTTCGCGCTGTCCACGTGGACGAAGAAGTCGGCCTCGGGCGCTTCGGTTGCGACGCGCTCGCGTAGTGGGGCGAGCCAGTCGGGGTCAAGGCTGGTGTAGCCAGGTTTGAGCATGGTTGGGCTCCTGCGTGTGAGGGGTCGTTCAGTAGCCGAATTCGAAGGTCATGCCGACCAGTTCGGAGGCGGTGGACTCGACGATCTCGACGTCGTACCAGGAGTCGCCCTCCGTCCAGCCGGTGCCGGTGTGAGGGAAGATGTGGTCGTAGTCCCACTCTTCGCGGGCCTCGGTGCCCTCCATGGGGACCGGGATCGGGACGGTCGCGGTCGGGGTGGTGACGATCTCCATGCCGGACTCGTACCGGTTCTCGATGTGCAGCCTGACTGTGGCGGTGCCGGTCATCAGGAGGCCGCCGTGATGCGGAGGGCGTCCAGGTAGTCCGCAGCCAGGTCGCGAAGGTAGTCGCGGATCTCGTCCTCGTTGAACAGACGGGGCTTGTCACGGTCGTGGTCGCCCTGGGTCTCGTCGTACTCGTGGGCGTGCAGGTCGTCCCAGTCCTCGCTGTCGGCGTGGCCCAGGAGCCAGGTCACGGCGGCCTCCTCGTGGCCGGACACGTGCAGGGCCAGGGCGATCTCGTTCGCCTCGGAGCAGGTGAACGTCGAGCCGACGTGATCGGCGGTCATGCCGTTGCCGAAGACGCGGGCGAGCGGGCGGAAGGCTTCGGTCAGCAGGTTGGTAGAGATGGACACGGTCTCTCCTTGGGGTGCTGCTCGCGGGACAGACGTCCGCGATGGTGGGCGCCGGGGACTCGAACTCCCGGTGTGTGCCGCTCGCCCTGGGGTGGGGATGTCAGGCCGCGAGGAGCGCGAGCTGGCCCTCGATGGGCGCGTTCAGGTGCTCGTTCGCCAGCTCGCTGAAGTAGGCGTCGCGCGCTTCGCGGTAGATGTCGGCGACCTTGTCCGAGTCGACTGCGCCGTCCGCAAGCTGGCCGTACAGCTCGCCCAGCTCCTCGTACGCACGCTGGCCGATGGCGGCGGTCTGCTGCTCGGAGTCGTAGTCGTACTCCCGCTGGGCGTCCGAGAGGGCCTCGTTCACGTTGGACTGGAACCGCTCGTACTCGCGCTCGGAGTGGTCCGACTCGTCGACAAAGGGGTAATCCTGGAGTCCGCTGATGATCTCGGCGGCCTCGACGAACGCCGGGGTGAAGGTGCGAGGGCCGTTGCATTCGCCGTCGCACTCGACGCGGCACCACATCGCGCAGTACCGATCGTTCTCGTTCTGGGCGCAGTGCTCTTCGTGCTCGAACCGGCCGGGCCCCTCGCAGTCGGCCGGGCATCCACCCTCGTAGACCTGGACGTAGATGGTGCGCAGGGAGCCGAAGGCGAAGTGCCGGGACGACCCGTCGATGACGTGCTCGTCCGAGACCTCCGTGTCCGGCCGGCCAGCGTCGGCAGCCGCACGGATGCGGTCCAGGGCGGAGAGGTAGTTGGACTCCTCCAGGAGGTCGTCGCTCCGCTCGGCCCAGTGCAGGACCGCGCCGTGGGTGGTGAACAGCCGGTCATCCCAGAAGTAGGCGTCGGCCGGGCGGGTCAGGGCGTGCTCGGCGATCTCCGTCAGGGTGTCGCGGTCGAGGGAGGGCATGGGTGTCCCTTCGAGTGGGTGAGGTGGGGTTGAAGGACTGGTGGCGATGCCTGCCGTCCTGGTGGGGGCCGAGGACTCGAACGCTCGGTGTGGGCCGCTCCCCCTGGAGGTCGCTGGGTTACTCCAGCTCAAGCTCGATGTCGCCGAAGTCGGCGTCGTAGTCGCGGAGTTCGAAGTCGCCCCGGGCGCCGAGGCTGGCTTCAAGCCAGTACCGGGCGTCGTCCTCCGTGAAGTCGGAGCCGTCGTCCTTCTGGAGGCCCTCGAAGTTGAAGCGCACGGTGAGCGTGCCCTTGTAGCTGATGCTCAGAGGGTCCAACCCGATGGCCTCGGCCTGCTCGGAGATGGCCTCGCGGTGCTCGGTCAGGCCGTGCTCGTCGATCAGCTTGACCAGGAGGGCTCGGGCCTCGGTGCGGAGCTGGGCGAACTTGCTGCGGGCGGCGTACGCTTCGTCACTTTCGCGCTCGACCTTCTCGCGCAGGTTGGAGATCGCGGCGTCGCGCTGGCCGATCTGGAGAAGTGCGGTGTCTCGCTCGTGGGTCACCAGCTCCAAGGCGTCGCGGGTGTTCTTGAATTCGATCTCCATGGCGGCAACGCTCTGGGCGGTGGGGACGGCGGCCTTGTCGAAGGACACGGTCATCGTGCGTTCCTTTCGGTCTCTCTATCACACTTGATGCGTGCAGAGGTAGCGGGAGCCGGGGACTCGAACGCCCGGGGTGTGCCGCTCTCCCTTACCGGCGGAGCCGGTGAGTCATGCAGCCGCCTGCGCGGGGGCGGGCAGGGCCATGAAGACGACGTCGGGCTGGCCGGGCGTCCAGTTGGGGATGCGCTCGGTCTCGACGAAGCCGAAGCCGCGGTAGTACGTCGGCAGGAAGCCGTCGAAGCAGTCGAGCAGGTGGGCGCCGTGGGCGATGGCGGCCCGGACGAGGGACACACCTCTACCCTTAACGAGGGAGAACAGTCCGATGAGGGTGCCGTCAGACGTAACCCCGAAGCCGGCCTGACTGTCGGCGGTCAGGAAGTACCGTGCATCGTCCGGCATCTCTTCCGGCTTCGAGGTGGCGTCGGCGATGCGGCCTGAAAGAGCGCGGGCCGATCGAAGGGCGAACTTGTAGCGGCTGGCGCTGGCGTGTCGGATCACTGGGGGTCCTCCGATGCTGCGTTTGTTTATCACACATGGATCTGCCGAGCGGGCGCCCCGGACTCGCACCAGGGATGTGGCTACTCACGCCCTGCCGACCATGGCCGACGCCTACTTCTTGCGGGCCCCAACCGACGACCACCAGTCGCACTGATCGGAGTCGCACGTGACCGTGCGATACCGCCCGTCACAGTCCCACTCCCAGGTCGTGGGGCGGGCGATGCAGCCGAAGCACAGGGTCTCGTCGTACTCCACGTAAGAGGCTTTGTGCTTGACCTCCAGGCGCACGTCGTGGCCCTTCTCCCGCTCCTGGCGGATGGCACGGATGGCACGGGCGGCCACCGACCGGCGGGCACCCAGCTCCGTGATGGAGGGCTCGGCCTCACCGAAGAAGTAGAAGCGGAGCTCGTACCGGTGCTCGATCCTGGGCACGGGGTGGGGCACGAACGGGTTACGCATGATCTCCCTCTTTTCGTTGTACGTCTATCACATGTCAGCCGAGCGAGCGGCGCAGTTCGCGGTGCAGGCGCACCAATGCGGCCTCATGCTCCGCGATGAGTCGCCGAAGCTCGCCGGCGTCGCGGCGGACGCGTGGCTTGCGCGGCTCGATGGCCTCACGTTCCTGGTTAAGGCGGATGCGCGACCACCGGTCGCCCTTGTTCAGCCAGGCGTACAGCTCGCCCCGCTTGACGTACGCCATGCCGCCAAGCGACTGGATCTCGGGGAAGTCCTCATGGCGCTTATGCCAGTTCGTGACGCAGGCGCGGGTGACTCCCACTTCGCGAGCAACATCGGCCAGGCACAGGTAGTCCGTGGCCTTGTCGAGCGATACGGGCACGATCCTCCTTCGGTCGCGGCGGCGAAAGACCCTTGTCTCTCTATCACACCTAGGGCTAGGTCAACCGGCCGATCGGCCGGGACCTGGTACCCCCTCACGCCATGACGCGCGGGCCACACCCTTACGGGCAGACCGGGGGCTGCATGGAATCCTCTCGACTCCCGCCCCGACCCATGCGGGCCGGGGCGCTGCGGGTTTTACTGGGCGAAGTTCACCAGTCGCCTCACCGGAGCGTTCAATACTGGCTGCTCACGGCTTGGACTGGCGGGCTCCGACCCTCCCCTTATCCGGCGGGGCCAGTCTCTCTGGCCCGCTTTCCGGCGGTCGGTCTGGACAGGTTCCCCATCCCGTCCGGCAGGCGGTCGAAGCCCCGGCACTCACGGTCGACGCACGACTACCGGCAACCCACGGCGGACACCCGCCCTAGGTCTCGCCCACCCCACAAGGGGGCAGGCAGCCAGGTCGTGCAACGGTGGGCTAGCTCCGACCCTTACGGGCCGGTCCCACTCTCGGAGGCTGTACCTCTACAGGTGATCACGGAACGCTCACCGCCCCATGGTGGGGACGACTGGCACTTTGAGCTAGGGAAGGGTGCCCTCCCCACGGCGCTCGCCGCACTTCCTTGGCCTATGACCGAATCCTCTTACTCGCCCCACACCTTGCGGCTGCGACATCCCTTGCGGGGGCCGGGGTGAGCGACATGCAGTGCTCGTGTGCGCCGACCCAGGGGGCCTTGCGCTTTCGTCAGACTATCACACTCTGACTTTGAGTTAGTCCCCGTTGGGTCCGGTCGACTCACGCTCTCTTTGCGTGGCCGCCCCGGTCATCCCTGGGGACTTGGCTAGACCTTAGTCGAGTCTGGCCGGGTGTGCAAGTGAGACCAACGTTATCCGCGCTACCGGTTCCCGGCGGGTGGTGCGTTGCGCTGGGCGCTCCCTGTGGGGGTCTCCGTGTCGCCGTAGTGCCTGGCGACGGGTCAGAGTTTGTCACACCAACACACCGAGCACCAAACGTGCAGGTCAGCGGCGGTCTGAGCGGCTCTCTCGCGCCCGTTCGCGGGGTCTCTGGGTAGGTGGCCCGGGCCCGGTCCGATCGGCCGTGACGCGGTCGCGTGCGGCCTGCCCTGACTGCGCGGCGCGGCGTGCGTGACGGGCGCGCGAGAGTAGCAGAGGTCGAGGGCGCGGGTAGGGGGTGGGGGCATGACCCCTTCGGCGCGCGGCTCCCGATCGCCTCGTGATAGCAGCCAAGATCGCGCCACGGTTTCAGGGTCGATCAGGAGGTCCTTACCGAGCCGCTACCTGGGAAAACGTCCACCTCCCGGCGCAAGGAATCACCTCACTCCTGGTCCGGGACTTCGCCACCCTGGGGTGACAGTCGAAGCTCACGCTCGATCTCGCCTTCGCGAGGAATCGTCCCGAGGTCTTCCGCCAGGAAGAGCGCGTCAAGCGCTTCAACCACCTCGGTGACGTCCGCCTCCCTGCCCGACAGCAGCACCGTCGCCTCGCCGCTGAACGATCCCACCGTCGGCAGATCACGCCTCTCAGCCGTATCGAAGGCTTGAGACCACCACTTGCGCGGCGACACTTCGGAAACCCACTCACCCGCCGGCTTCCAGTCCTTAGGTCCTTCGAATCGTGGCGTATTCCATCCTGGCGCCTTGAAGCCCCCGACCGTCCCACGGCCCCCTGTCGGCCGTGGAAAGATCGCAGCCAGCGCGTCGAGGACGGCCTTGACAGCCTCGTCCGCCCCAGAGGCCCGGACGGTCACTTGTCCCTCGGGGAGTGCGTTTCCTGCCATGGGTTCGCCTCACGACTCGATGCCGCCACCCCTACAGGGACTCATGCCTTCTCCATGGTCGCAACGCGTCAGCCCCACAGGCGGAGACACGGGCGGCTACGCCGCCCCCAGCCTGTCGGTCGGTACTGCTCAGTGCGCCCGGTAGGGCGCTCCGCGGCTCCGCCGCTTCGCTACTTCACCGCCGTCAAGTCCAGCTCTGGACCGCCGCCGCGAGGCGGCGCAGTCGCCTGCCTGGCCAGCGCGTAAGTGTGACAGGGGTCACGAGAGGTAGTCCGCAAACGGACCAAGATCGTTTGCATCCCTATATATGTAAGAGGTTAGACGGCAAGACGAACTTGCAGGCTGGAGGCCCTGTCGGGCCTCGCCAGTCGCTTCCGACTGACGTAGTTCGGGCTTGGCAGTCAGGGCGCGAAGCGCCCACTGAACACAGCCACGTACTTCTACAGACTGCCCCTCGGGTCGACAGCTTCGAGCAGCTGCCTCTTCAGGCAGGACGTCGTCGAGGGGATCAGCTTCCACGACCAGGAGGTGATCGTGCCTCAGTGGCGTAACTCAGACCGGCGGAGCCGGCTCCCAGCAGACTGGGAACGGATCAGAGGCCGAGTCCTTCGGCGCGACGGACATCGCTGCGCAGCGCGCGATCAGTACGGCGTGCGGTGCGACGAGCTGGCCACGGACGTGGACCACATCATCGCTGGTGACGATCATCGAGAAGCCAACCTTCGAGCGCTCTGCGGATGGCATCACCAGCGGAAGTCATCACGCGAAGGGGCCGAGGCCAGCGCGCGTAAGCGCCAGCAGATCGGTAAGCGGTTCCGGCGCGACGAGGCCCACCCGGGCCTCCTGTAAGACCTGGCAGCTCCGAGTTCCTCCCCCTACTCGTTGAGCGCCAGCCGGCACCCCAGGGCCTCCTCTCCCCTGGCGCGGTGCCTCGCCCCTCGGCTCATTACCCCGAGGGGCTCGACTTCATCGGAAGGAAGTACCGCGTGACCATCTGGTCCTGGCTGTGGGTTGGATGGCTCGCGGCCTTTTGTGCGATCGAGGGCAGGGCCCTCTTCAACAAGACCGAGGGCGACACCCTCTCTGAGCACGTATGGAAGTGGTTCGGGACGGCCCAGATCGCGAAGGCGGCGGGCCAGCCGACCGGCTGGGTCCGGCTGCGCCGCTTCGCGCTGCTCGCGTTCATGGCCTGGCTGTCCGTGCACTTCCTGACGGGCGGCATGGTGTGACAGGACGCCCTCGGCATCCTGCGCTGAAAGGAGGTGGCCGGTGGGCGCTCGTGGCCCCGTTCCGAACCGTGAAGAAGACCTCGCGCGCCCCCGGTCGCGTAAGGGCGCCGATCAGCAGTCGGTGACCAGGGGCGAGATGAAGCCGGTCAAGATCCCGAACGCGGATCGCGACTGGCACCCGATCGCGCGTCGGCTGTGGGACTCGTTGAAGTCCTCTGGGCAGGCGGACTTCTACCAAAACTCCGACTGGGCGTTCGCGTACTCGCTGTGCGAAGACCTCTCCCACTACAAGAAGTCGGGCAAGAGGTCGGGGCAGATGCTCCAGACGATCTACTCCGCCTTCGAGCGACTCCTGGTTGCCGAGGGAGATAGGCGCCGCGTGCGCATCGAACTTCAGGAACCCGAGCCGGAGGAGACGCCGGCCGCGGTCCTGGCCATCGCCGACTACAAGAAGGATCTCGGGGTGGACTGACCTTTCCTGGGGGGTGCGCCATGGCCAAGCAGGCTGTTCTCACCCCCGAGGAGATCGACCTCCTGGAGCCCGAATTCATCGGGCCCACCTGGCAGCGCGACGCCTTCGGACGTTGGGTGCTGCCCCATAAGACTCTCGGCTGGCAGATCGCCGGCTGGTGTGCGGAGTGGCTCCGCGCGGAGGACGGCGGCCCCTGGAAGTTCACCAAGGAGCAGCTCCGCTTCGTCCTCCACTGGTACGCCGTGGACGAGACCGGCCGGTTCACCGCCCGCAAGGGCGTGCTGCAGAGGATGAAGGGCTGGGGCAAGGACCCCTTGCTCGCCGTGCTCTGTCTCGTCGAGCTGTGCGGGCCGTCGCGCTTCTCTCACTGGGACGAGGTCGGCGAGCCGGTCGGCGTGGCCCACCCGCGTGCGTGGGTCCAGGTCACGGCCGTCAACCAGTCGCAGACCACGAACACGATGGCGCTGATCCCGTCGCTGATGAGCGACGAGTTCAAGGCCAAGTACAACATCAAGGACGGCGCGGTCCTGATCCGCGCCAACGGTGGCAAGTGCCGGCTCGAAGCCGTCACGTCGTCGTACCGCGCCCTCGAAGGGAAGCGGACCACGTTCGTGCTGCTCAACGAAACCCATCACTGGGTCGTTGGGAACGCCGGCCACAAGATGTACGAGACGATCGACGGTAACGCCACCAAGCAGGACAGCCGTTACCTGGCGATCACGAACGCCTACCTCCCGGGCGAGGACAGCGTTGCCGAGCGGATGCGCGAAGCCTTCGAGAAGATCCGCGAGGGCAAGGCGATCGACATCGGCTTCCTCTACGACTCGATCGAGGCGCACCCGAAGACACCGCTGACGCCCGAGGCGCTGCGGATCGTGCTGCCGAAGATCCGCGGTGACGCTGTCTGGCTGGTCGCGGAGACGATCATCCAGTCGGTTCTCGACACGACGATCTCGGCCTCGCGGTCGCGGCGTATGTGGCTGAACCAGATCGTCGCCGAGGAAGACGCCCTGTACGGGCCCGCGCAGCTCGCCGAGATCCTCCACGAGGGTGCGGTCCTGGCGCCGGGCGACGAGATCGTCATGGGCTTCGACGGCGGTAAGACGGATGACGCGACCGCCCTGGTCGCGATCCGCGTCAAGGACATGTGCGCCTTCGTCCTCGGCCTGTGGGAGAAGCCCGACGGCCCTCGCGGGGAGGGCTGGGTGGTGCCTCGGGCCGAGGTCGACTCGGCCGTTCATGACGCCTTCCGCGTGCACAACGTGCGGGCGTTCTACGCCGACGTGGCTCTCTGGGAGAGCTACATCTCTGAGTGGTCGGAGACGTACGGCGAGGGCCTGGCGGTGAAGTCGCCGGCCTCGAAGGACGCGATCGGCTGGGACATGCGCTCCTCGCTGAAGTCCTCGACGATGGCCCACGAGCGGCTGATGCGCTCGATCTTCGATCGGAAGCTTCGGTACGACGGCGACCTGGCGCTGCGCCGGCACACGCTGAACGCGCGGCGCCGGACGAACAACTACGGCATCAGCTTCGGCAAGGAGTCGCGCGAGTCGCCTCGGAAGGTCGACGCGTACGCGGCCCTGATGCTCGCGCACGAGGCGCTTTACGACCTGCGCGCCCGTGGCAAGAAGGTCCGCCCGCGCAGTGGGCGCGGCTACTTCATGTAGGTGTGATAAAGCAACAGGAAAGGTGGTGAGGGCGTGGCCGATACCAGCCCCGCAGCGCTGGCGAAGGAACTCCTCGCCATCCTCGACCGCGACGAAGCCCGACTCGAACGCATCGACCGGTACGTGCACGGCGAGCACGATGATCCGTACATGCCGCCCCAGGCTGACGACGAGTACAAGCTGCTCGCGAAGCGGGCGGTGTCCAACTGGATGCCGTTGCTCATCGGCACGCCAGCTCAGGCCCTGTACGTGGACGGCTTCCGTCCCAGTTCGGACAGCTCCGACCTGCCGGCCGCGCCGACCAGCGGCACTGTGGAGTGGTCGCACTGGCAGCGCTCGCGTCTCGACGCGCGCCAGGCCGCGATCTACCGGGGTGCCCTGGCGTACGGCCATAGCTTCGTCCTGACGGAGAAGACCAAGAAGGGTGTCATCTCCAAGGGTCTGTCCGCGAAGCGGACAGCAGCCCTGTACGAGGACCCCGCGAACGATGAGACGCCCTACGTGGCGTTGACCGTCGTGTCCTGGGCGAAGCCTGATGTGCCGGGCAAGGCCCGCATGTGGGACGCCAAGCGCGAGTACGCGGTGACGTTCAAGTCGCTGACCGACCCGGACGGCATCCGGGTGCAGGCCGGCAAGCCGCACGGCGCGAGCGAGTGTCCGGTCACCCGGTTCGCCGCCTCCGTCGACCTGGAGGGGCGCACGGTCGGCGTCGTCGAGCCGATGATCCCGCTCCAAAACCGCATCAACCAAACGATCTTCGATCTGCTCGTCGCCCAGACCTACGCCTCGGTGAAGGTCCGCACGGTCACCGGCATGGCGCCGCCCATGCAGACCGAGCCGGTCGTCGAGGGTGGCGAGGTCGTCGGCGCGAAGGTGAAGCTCGACGAGAACGGCAACCCCGTTCCTGCTGCGGTCTTCCACAACGCGCGCCGCTTCCTGTTCGCCGAGGACCCCGACGTCAAGTTCGGCAGTCTGGACGAAACCCCGCTCGGGGGCTTCATCGAGTCGATCGACATGTCGATCCGGCACTGGGCCGCGATCTCGCAGACCCCTCCCCACATGATGTTGGGGCAGATCGCCAACTTGTCAGCAGAGGCCCTCCTCGCCGCGGAGGTGGCCCTGGCCCGCAAGATCGCCGAATTCCGCAACGGGTTCGGCGAATCGTGGGAGAGGGTCTTCCGTTTGGCCGGCGAGCTGGAGGGCAACGCCTCCGCCGCCGACGACTTCAGCGGTGAGGTGCAGTGGCGGGACATGGAGTCGCGCTCGCTCGCGCAGGCTGCTGACGCCCTGGGCAAGCTGGCCGAGCAGCTCGGTATTCCGAAGCGCGGCCTGTGGAAGCGCGTCCCGGGTGTGACCCAGCAGGAGTACGAAGACTGGCTGGACATGGCCGAGGACGACGACTCCGTGGGCCAGCTCGCCAACGCGCTGACGCGGGCGACCCCGTCCGTAGCATCCATACCGGCGACGCCTGAAGTCGAGGCGGTTGCCGCGTGACGAGTCCAGCCCGGCAGGCTGAGGCTGATAGCGCATCCGTCGCCTTCCAGACGGCGCTGACCCAGATCGGGGCCGGCACCGTCGAGGAGGCACTGAAGTTGTGGCAGTCGGTCCCCGTTACCGCGAGGGCCGCCACCTCCACGGCTTGGCTGCGTCGCGCCATCACGCTGGTGATGACCCGGCGCCGCATGAGCCGGGACCTTGCCCGCGCCTACTACCGCCTGGCCCGCGCGTTGCGGACCGGGACCACGGTTGCTGACCCGTACCACCCAGAGCCCACCTACGTGACTCTGGACGTTCTGCGGCGAGAGTTCGCCGCGCTGGTCGGAGATGTCGAAGGCGGCTCCCTGGAGGAGCGGTCCGACTCGGCATCCTCCGCTCTTATCACCTCCTCGCCGGCCGCGAGCGGCGAGTCCGTGGAAGCCGGCGAGGAGGGCCAGGGCGACTCGACCCAGGAGGTCGACGACGACCCGGGCGATCAGATCCTGGTCGAGGAGCTGCCTGGCCTGCGTGAGGACGAGGAGCGGATCGAGCGCGAGGCGGAGGACGAGGCGAGGTTGATCCTCGATCTCCTCGGCCCGGCGAACCTGGAGCGCAAGACCTCAAGCCTCGACGAGAACGAGTCCGCGAAGGACGTCGACAAGGCCCGCGAGGAAGCCCACCGACAGGCGGGTGCCAGGCAGGCCGCGGCGGCTGCGCGCATCGCCAACAACGGTGGCCGGTCAACGGTTTGGAACCACATGGCCACGGACCGTCGCGTCATCGGCTACATAAGACTTTCGCGCACCGGCACTCCTTGCGGGTGGTGCGCGATGCTCATCTCTCGCGGTGCTGTCTACCGGTCCCAGAAGAAGGCCGGCCCGTCCCTCACTGACCTGGAGTCCGGCGACTACGCGGACGGCGACAAGTTCCACGACAACTGCAACTGCTTCGCCGAGCCGATCTTCTCGCGCGAGCAGTACGGAAGCTCGGACCTCTACGAGCTGAACCGCCGGTATGAGGCGCTGTGGCCCAAGGTCACGAAGGGCCTCTCCGGTAAGGCGGCCGTGTCCGCCTGGCGCCGGTTCATCCGGCAAGAACAGAAGGCCGCAGCCCAGGAGGCGCGGCAGACATCCCCCAGCGTCCAGGAGGCGTGAGCGTGCCCGAGCAGGAAACCCCCAGCACCGAGACCGAGCAGACCGTCGAGACGCCCCCGGAGGGCGAGGCCCCCAAGGGTGACGAGGCGGAGCAGAAGCCGGACGAGAAGCTGGCCGACGACTTGGTCCCGGCCGACGTGCTGCGCAAGAAGCTGACCGAGGCGAACGCCGAGGCGGCCAACTACCGCACGAAGCTCCGTGACGTGCAGGCCAAGCTCGACTCGGCCAAGACCGTTGAGGAGTTCGAGGCGGCCACGGCCGAGCTGAAGGCGCAGGTCGAGACCCTGGAGCGGCAGCTCCTGCTCAACAGCGTGGCAGCTAAGTACGAGCTGCCCGAGGCCCTGGCAAAGCGCCTGGATGGCGCGACGGCCGAGGAGCTGGAGGCGGACGCGAAGGAGCTTCAGAAGCTCATCGCCCCGCCGGCCCCCGAGTCCCTCGGTGGAGGTCTGACACCGCCTGACGGCAACGACGACTTCGACCCGGTCAAGGCCGCTCGTGCCGCGCGCAGGCGCGGTTACTGAGCACCTCCTTTCCTCTGGCCAAGGTGTGTTAGTGAGACACGCCGAGCCTCCCCCTCCCTTATCGACAGGAGAACCATCCCGTGGCCTACACGCCGCACGACGTCATCAAGCCGGAGAAGCTCGCCGCGACCGCAGCGGTCGCTCTCGAAGAGTCCCTCGTCGTCCCCGCCGTCTTCCAGCGCGAGGGCGTCGACCAGTTCAAGGGCGCCAAGGGCGACGCCATCAACGTCAAGGTGGAAGGGGTCCTCCCCTTCCGTACGTACGGGTGGCGGAACGACCGGTCGACTGAGATCCAGTTCGACACATACGCCGAGAAGACCGTCCAGGTCACCTTCGGCGGCGACATCTACTCCGCCGTCCAGCTCACCGACGAGCAGGAGGCGTTCGACCTCAACGGCTGGGCCAAGCTGATGGCCAAGCAGACCGAGGCGGTCGGCAAGGGCCTGGAGTACCAGGCCGTCGACTACCTGCTCGACGCCCCGTACGAGATCACGCTGGCCGGCGCCAAGTCCGGCCGTGACCTGCGCGGCACTCTGATCCGCGCCCGCGAGGTCATGAACAAGCTCCGGGTGCCGGCCGAGCAGCGGACCCTTCTGGTCGGTTCCGGCTGGGAGACCGCGCTGCTCTCGGACGACAAGCTGAACCTCGCCTCGAACGTGGGCGATGCCGAGGCCGTCTCCGCGCTGAAGGAGGCCACCATCGGCCGACGCTTCGGCTTCAACATCGTCGTCTCGAACGAGCTGCCCGCGGACTTCGCCGTCGCGATGGTCGGCTCCGCGTTCATCTTCGCGACCGGCGCCCCGTCCGTCCCGCAGTCCGTCCCGTTCGGTGCTGCCGCGTCTTACAACGGCGTGGCGCTGCGCTGGATTCGCGACTACGACGCGACCCGCATGACGGACCGCTCGATCGTGAACACCTACAAGGGCTTCCGCCTCGTCGAGGACACCCTGATCGGCCGCGACGCCAACACCCGCCAGGCGTTTGTTTCCGAGTACCAGCACTTCGTCCGCGCGATCAAGCTCGACCTCGACGCGACCGACGACGTTCTGCCGGACCCGGACGGCCCGGACGCGAAGCAGAAGGAGCTGGCTGCGATCACCGGCATCGCCGGCCCCGCTGACGGCGCGTCCGTCTGATCGAGCCCACTGAGCCAGGGCCGGGTGTGATAAACGTCCACACTCGGCCCTGTCTCGCCCCGACGACCAAGGAGACACCGTGGCCTACGCCAGCCTTGACGACCTGAAGGGGCGACTCGACTGGACGCTGGACGCCGACGAGGAGCGCATCGCGACGTCGGCCCTTGAGGACGCCTCGAACCTCGCCGCCCACTACGGCCGCGACTGGCCCGACCTGTCCGTTCCCCGCATGGTGCGCACCCTCGTGCTGAAGGCGTGCAAGCGGTACATGTCCAACCCGGACGGCTACACGCAGTCCCGCGCGGGCGACGAGACCCTCGGCTGGAACGACGCCGCAGGCGAGAACGCCGGCACCGTCTACTTCACCGACGAGGAGACCCGCCTCCTCGCCTCCCTGGCCGGCCGCTCGACCGGCCTCTACACCGCAGGCGTCACCGCCTGGCAGAGCATCGTCCGGCCCGTCTCGGCCGGCCTTGTCCCCGCCTCCCACGGCAAGGACGTCCCCCTGTTCGCCGACGAACAGGAGCCCTGGTGAGCAGTCTTCAGCGCAGGCGCGGCGTACCGGCCAAGGTCTGGAAGACCGTCGAGCACATCGACAGCCGGGGCAACAAGATGCTCGTGGCCGACCCTGCGGGCCCGATCAAAGTCCGCTGCGCGCTCATCCCGCAGCGCTCGGCCCGCGCCGAGGTCCCCGGCCAACAGCAGATCAACATCACCCGCATGATCGTCGATGCCCACATACCCGACGTGACCTTGTGGTCGCGGGTCGAAGTGCTCGGCACCCAGTGGGACATCGTCACGCCCCCGGCCTACCACCACGGCACCCGCAAGACGCGGCACTGGTCGATCGACATCCGGGAACGCCCGTGAGCATCGACTGGGAGCAGGCTGTCAAGGGCAAGAAGCTCGAACAGTTCCTCGCCATGCTGGACGGCGTCCAAGGCGCGGTCGAAGAGAGCCAGTTCGTCATCCGCGTACGCGCGGAAGAGAACCTCGCGGCACTGCGCTCAGGCAGGGACACCAAGGACGACGTCAAGGGCGCGGAGATCAAGACCGATCGCGGCCGGATCGACCGGTACGTGATCTTGGAGGACGTCTCCTCCAGCAGCCAGGGCGGCAACGTGAACTCGGCCCTGTCCATCGAGTTGGGCCGCAACGCCTACGACGTGACCCTCCTGTCCCCGGACAACGAGACCGTCAACGAATACACGGTCGGCGCCAAGGGCGGCTCGTACATCCTCACCGACGCCGCGCGACTGCCACGCCGGAACAAGGGCGGGGCCAAGGTCAAGCGCCACGTCAAGATCCGCATGAAGAAGGGGGGTCGAGTCCGTGGCCGGCCTTCCCGCGGAGATTAAGGCCCTGGCCGAGCTGTCCCCCGTCGAGGATCTCCTCCTCGCCGTGCTCCGGGACGGCCTGCCAGGCATCAAGGTCCAGTCGCTTATCGAGCGCGACCAGCAGTTCCCCTTCGTCCTCGTCCGCCGCGACCCGTCCTTCGGTCTGTGGGCGGGCGATACCCGATTCACCGACTCCGCCCGCGTAGTCGTGCAGACCTTCTGCGAGGACCCGGACGGAGACGCGGACGCGGCGATCCTCGCCGAAGCGGTCCGCGTAGTCCTGCGCGAAGCGTGGCTGAACCAGAAGGTCTATCCCGGTCGCGGCCACATCACCCGCGTGGACCTCGCCTCCGCCCCTCGGCGGGCTACCGACTGGGCGACGGCGAGCGGGCCCGTTCAGTACGCCGACCTGCCCACAGGTGTGTGGCGCTACGAGACGCAGTACGACGTCGAGATCCGCAAGCCACGCACCCGCCCGTTCCCCCTCCCTTAACCGCTACCCCGCACGCACCAGGCCCCGGCCGCGCACAGCGCACCGGGGCTTCTTCGCGTGCGCGAGTAAGGAGTCCCCTCAGTGGCACTGAACGACGCCGCAACCCTCGTCATCGGCTCGGGCAACTACCTGACCGCCCCCGTCGGCACTGAGATGCCGGCCGACCTCCTGACCCCGCTCTCCCCGTGGGAGGCCGTGGGCCACACCAGCCTGGAGGAGATCTTCTCGATCACCTCCGAGGGCGGCGAGGCGACCACCATCGGATCGCTTCAGAACAAGAGCCTCCGCACGAAGTACAGCGCGCGGACCGAGTCCATGACTTTCACGCTCCAGCAGTTCGACGTCGAGGGTCTGAAGCTCTACTACGGCTCGAACGCGCCGGTCCTGCCGGACGGCTCCGTCGGCGTCCCGACCGACCCGGTACCGACCACCGCGGCCTTCCTCGCCGTGTTCGTGGACGGCGAGAACGTGTTCGCCTTCTACGCCCCCAAGGCCGAGATCTACCGAGGCGATGACCTGTCCTTCGGCGACACCGAGTCCCTCGCCGGCCTCCCGCTCAGCGTGAAGCCGATGCCGCACGGTGCGAACGCCTGGTCGTACGCGATCACCCCGCTCGGCACCGTCACCGCAACCGGCGCCACCGCCGGCACCCCGGGCTCCTTCACCCCGGTCGGCGCCTCCACCCCGGTCAGCCTCGCCGGCATGACTGGCGTGACCGCATCCCCGGTTACCGCCTGGACCACCGGTCAGCACGTCGTCCTTGGCGACGCCTCGAAGGCGCACTGGGACGGCGACTCGTGGGAGCCCGGCCAGGCCGCCTGATCCTGCACTCCCCCAGCGCGTGAGCGGTGCGGACCTCCTCACGCGCTGGGGCCTCCCTTGCGGAGGCTCCCCCTTCACGGTCCGCCCCCTTCCTCTCCCCCCTTACCCCTTGGAGGTCCGCACCCCATGGCCACTTTCTCCCTCGACGACATCCGCGCCGCCGCCGACGCGAAGTACGGCTCCACCAACATCCAGCTCGACGAGAAGACCACCGTCGTCCTGCGTAACCCGCTGCGCCTGGCCAAGGCCGAGCGCGACGAGCTGGCGTCCCTCCAGGACAGCCTCGACGGCGACGACAGCAAGGACCAGGCCGACGTCCTGGCGGACGCGATCCGCCTGGTCGCGAAGGACAAGAAGCTTGCCGAGAAGATGATCGAGCAGGTCAGCGGCGACCTCGCCCTCCTGGCCCAGATCTTCGAGACGTACAGCGCGGGCACTCAGGCGGGGGAAGCCTGAGCCTCGCGCACCTGATCGACGAGTACGGCGAGGGCCTGTACCCCGACCTCCTCTTCCACTACGGCATCGACCTAGCGGACGTGGTGGCCGGGCGCGGGCCCTCGCCGGCCCTCGTCCACCTCTTGGTGCGGAGGCTCCCCGACACCTCTCTGACCATGGCCCTCGCGTCGGGCGGCAGGGAGCACTTCGGATGGGGCGCCGACAGGCACATGACCGCCGACCTCTTCGACGCGCTCAACCAGAACACGCGGGCGACAGGCCAGTGGGGAAAGAGGGGGGCTCCGAAATTCCCGGAGTACCCGCGCCCAAAGGCAAAGAAGGAGTCGCACAAGGGCGAGAAGAAGCGCCGCCTCTCTGTGGCGGAGATCTACAAGCAGCTCACTGCCCGGAGGTAAGCCCATGTCAGACGCGCAGATCGTTGGCCGCGTAGCGGTCAAGATCCTGCCCGACACGAGCAAGTTCAAGGAAGAGGCCAACGCCGAACTCAAGCGCGCCGAGCGCGGCTTGGAAGTCAAGGCCAAGGTCGTCCTCGACGGCGACGCGATCAACGCTCAGGCCGAGAAGATCCACACCCAGGCACAGCAGGCCCTCAAGGACATCAACCTGAAGGTCAACCTCGACAACGAGGCGGACCTGCGCGCCGGCATCGCCCGCATCCAGTCCGAGCTGAACCGGCTCGGTGCCGTCGACATCAACATCGACCTCAACGAGGGCGATCTGAACGCCGGCCTCGACATGCTGCGCGAGCGGCTGGCCGAGGTGCAGTCGATCAAGCTGCGCATCGACGAGTCGAGTCAGTCGTCGATCAAGTCGGCCATCGACCGGATCGACGCCGAGCTGTCCAAGCTCCGCGAGGTCGAGATCGACGTCCATGTCGACGAGGCCGAGCTGCTCGCCGTGCGCGAGTCACTCGCCAACGACCTGCGCCTGGACCTGACCGTCGACTTCGATGACGACGCCTCGCTGAAGGCGGCCCTCGCCAAGATCAACGGCGAGCTGGCCAAGCTGGCGGAGGTCAACCTCTCCGTCGGCATGGACGAGGAGTCGCTGCGCAAGGCCCGCGAGGAGATCCAGAAGCGGCTCGACCTGCGCGCCGAAGTCGCCCTGAACTGGGACATGGCCGAGGCTCAGGCCACCGCCGATCGAGTCAAGGCCATGCTCGACGACATCACGGTCAGGCCCAAGCTCGACAGTGGCGAGGTCGCCAAGCTCAAGAGGCAGCTCGAAGCAGCTTTCTTCCAGATGGAGGAGCTGAAGGCGAAGATCACGCCCGAGCTGGACGCCGTAGCCAGGCGGAAGGTCGAGCGGGAGATCGACGATCTCCAGGACAAGATCGACGGCCTTAAGGCGGAGATCGAGCCCGAAACGTCGAAGGGCGCAGTGGCCGGAGTGGTCGCGGCTATGGCTCGGCTGACACGCGACCGCGTGGTCAACGTCTTCCCCAAGGTGGCGCTCTCGGCGTACGCAACGGCTGCCGCGATGCTGAAGTCGCTCTCAGGTGCCGGCCTGATCGGCGAGACCTTCGAGAAGCTCGGCAACGTCCTGAAGGACCTCGACAAGAAGGTGCCGATCGTCGGCACGCTGGCTTCCGCCATCGCCGGCCTGTCCGCGTGGGCCATCGCGGGCGCGAGCAACCTCTTCGCACTGTCCGCGTCGCTGGCGCAGATCGGCGCAACATCGCTGGCCCTGCCCGGAATCCTCGGCGGCATGGCGATCGGCGTCGGCGCTACCATCGCCGCCTTCAAGGACTTCAACAAGGTTCTCCCGCAGGTCAAGGGCCAGCTCTCACAGCTCCAGGACTTGATCAGTAAGAACTTCTGGGCCGAGGCCAAGACACCGATCCGCGAGCTGATCGACACCCTGCTCCCTGAGCTGACGTCCGGCTTCGCGAAGACGAGCACGCAGCTCGGCCAGTTCTTCGGCGGCTTCGCCGACTCGCTCAAGTCCTCGCTCGCGCCCGCGCTGGGCGGCATGTTCGACGACCTCTCCAAGTCGATCGATATCGCCACGACGGGCACCGGGGCCTTCGCCAACATCATCAAGGTGCTGGGCGAGGTCGGCGCCGGCTACCTTCCGCAGCTTGCTCAGTGGTTCGTCGACATCGCCACGAGGGCGTCGAACTGGCTGAACATGAAGGGCGAGGCTGGCCTCACCAAGGAGATCAACGACGGCATCGCCGCCCTGAAGGACCTCGGCGGGGTGCTGTACGAGATGTTCGGCATCTTCGCCGGCATCTCCCGGGCGGCAACCGAAGCCGGCGGCTCCACGCTGGCCATGGTCCGCAGCACACTCGCGGGCATCCACGAGGCGATCGACTCCAGCGCCGTTCAGTCCAAGATGGTCGGCCTGTTCACCGCCGCGCACGACGCCATGTCCAACATGTCGAAGGCTGGCGGCGAGGAGCTGAAGGCTTTCCTCGGCCAGTTCGTCGGGCTCCTGACGCAGATCCTCCCGCAGGTCGGCACGATCATCGGTACCGCCATCGGCGGCATCGCTGCCGCGCTGAACCAGGAGGGCGTTTTCGCCGGGGTGTATGCCCTGTTCAACGGCATCCAGGCTGGCGTGAACGGCGTCCTGCCCGTGCTCGCCCCGCTGGCTGCGGCCCTCGGCTCGGTCATGACGATCATGGGTGCGCTCGCGGCCCAGCTCGGCCCGCTCGTCGCGGCTGCGCTGACCCCGCTCACGGCGGCGTTCACCGCGCTGACTCCCTCGATTCTGCCGATCGTCGACCTGCTCGGCTCGACTCTGACGGGCATCTTCCAGCAGCTCCAGCCGGTGATCGCCGCGCTCGTGCCGATCATCGCCGATGCGCTCGGCATGGCCTTCCAGGCGTTGAGCGTGATCCTTCCGGTCGTGTCCGAGGCGTTTGGTCAGATCCTCACGGCGGTCACCCCGCTGATCGAGGGGCTCATCTCGGGCCTGGCTCCGATCCTTCCGGTCGTCGCCGAGTTCCTGGCCGGGATCGTCACTGCGGCCATGCCGCTGGTCAACATCCTGATCCAGATCCTCACGGCCGCGATCCTGCCGCTGATCCCAGTGATCCAGAACGTCGCCGAGACGATGCTGCCCCTGCTCAAGGACGCGTTCGACCGCCTGGTCCAGGCGCTCATGCCGTTCCTCGAAGCGATCAAGCAGGTGATCGACTTCCTGATGCCGATCCTCGCACCGATCATCCAGTTCATCGCCGAGCTGCTGGTCGGAACGCTGGTGGCTGCGATCAACGGCGTCGCCCTGGTCCTCGAAGGTTTCGTCGAGATCTTCAAGGGCGTCTGGCAGATGATCAAGGCGTTCTTCGAGATCTGGATCGGCCTGTTCAAGGGCATCTTCACTGGCAACTGGGACGACCTGTGGAAGGCGTTCGAGAATCTCTGGAACGGTCTGTGGACCTTCCTCAAGGGCCTGTGGGACGTCATCCTCGGCGCACTGATCACGTGGCTTTCGGTCGGCGTCCTCGGCGCTGCAAAGAAGGGCCTGACCGCGATCGGTGAGGGCTTCGAGGCCGGCTGGAAGGCCGTGCAGAAGTTCGGCTCGGACGCGTGGAAGTCGATCAGCGAAGGATTCACCTCCTTCTTCTCCGGTCTGGGGACGAAGGCGATGGACGGCCTGCGCGCGATCGGCCGGTTCTTCTCCAACGGCTGGGACGACGCGGTTCGGACCACGAAGGACGCGTTCACACGACTCGTGTCGACCGTGACCGAGTGGCTCGGCAAGGCCGTGTCCGAAGTCGGGAAGCTGCCCGGCAAGGCCAAGGACGCCCTCAAGAGCATCGGCTCGACACTGAAGGACGCCGGTATCCAGTTGATCAAGGGCTTCATCTCGGGCATCACCGGCATGTTCGGTGACGTCAAGGACGCCCTCGGCAGCCTGACCGACAAGCTGACGAGCTGGAAGGGCCCGGAGTCTCTCGACCGCGTCCTCCTGGTGAACGCCGGCCAGCTCGTGATCAACGGCTTCATCAAGGGCCTGGAGTCCCGCTACGGCGCGGTGAAGCGATCGCTCCAGGGCCTGACCCAGGACGTCGCCAACACCGCGTTCGACGCCCCGGAGATCAAGGCGTTCGGCACGTCTCGCAGCGTCACGGCTGCCGTTACCTCGGCCCTAGCCGGCCGTGACGGTGGCAGCACGAAGATCCTCAACTACTACGCAGCACCCGGTTCCTCTCTCGGCTCCGAAGAGGATCTGTTCGCCGCTGCCAACCGAGCACGGATGGGATGGTGATCCGCAAGTGCCCAAGCTGCTCCTGAGCAGCGGAGCGGACACGCTCGACCTGAACGAGGTCATGGACAAGGGCCTGGGCTACCAGGCTACGACGGGGGCAACAGGCTTCGGCCTGCCCCCCGTCAACGTCCAGTGGCTCGAAGGAGCGGGCGACGGCGCCGTGTACCGACGTAGGCGAGTCCTACCCAGAGACATCGACATCCCCCTTGAGATCCTCGCGCGCAGCCGTCGCGACCTCCAGGCCCGCATCTCCCGGCTGGCCCTCGCGCTGGCCGGGAGGTGCACCCTCACTCTCCAGAACGACGACAACACCCGCTGGCAGACCGAGGTCTACCGCACGGGCGGAGGCGATTTCACGTACGGGATCGAGACAACCGGCGAGCGCGAGTTCTCCACGATCATCTCCTTCCGCGCGCCCGACCCGTACTGGACCTCTTCGGTCACCGAGACCCGACAGATAACCGGGGCCACCTCGACCCCCTTCCTGTCGAACATGACCAAGCTGCCCGTCGCCGCCTCGCAGGCCATCGGCGAGATCCAGCTGAACAACTCCGGCGACGCCGAGGCGTACCCGATCTGGAAGGTCTACGGCCCCGGCAACACGTTCACCGCCGTCTCCCCGTTGGGCGAACGGCTGAAGTGGACCGGCGCGCTCGCATCCGGCGACGTCCTGACCATCGACACCAAGCGCGGCACGGTTACCGACCAGACCGGCGCCAACCGCTACAACCAGCTCGACGCCGCGCCCCGGTTCTGGACGGTCAAGCCCGGCCTGTCGACCGCCCAGGCGTCCCTCCTGGACGTCGTGGCCGGCTCGCGCATCGTGTGCTCCTGGCAGCCGCGGAAGTGGATGGTGGTGTGAGTGCAGCTCCGAGACATCACCGTTGAGGTGCGGGACAAGACGCTGACCCGCGTCGGCCTGGTCCGCCCCGAGGAGCTGGTCTTCGAGATGCAGGACTCCTTCAACAACGTCGGGTCCTGGAAGCTCACCCTCGCGGCAGAGCACCCGCTGACCCCGCACCTGCGGACCCCCGGCTCAGGCGTGATCATCACGGGCCCGAGCTACACCCTGATGTCCGGACCGACCACGAAGTTCGAGCACGCTGCCACACCAGAGGACACGGGCGGCAGCGTCGTCTTCGAGGGCGTATCCGACGACATCGTCCTACGGGACATGCTCGCGTTCCCCGAGCCGACCAACCCGAACGGAGCGACGCAGAAGCTCGCACACGACGTGAGACAAGGTGCGGCGGAGACCGTCATGCACTCCTTCGTTCGCGCCAACATCGGTCCGACAGCCCCCGTTGGACGGCGTAAGACAGGGCTCGTCATGGGCACTGACCACGGCCGCGGACCGCAGGTCGTGAAGAGTGCCCGATTCCCAGTGCTGGGCAACCTCCTGACCGAGATCGCCCTCCTGGCCAACCTTGGTTTCCGTGTCATACAGCGCGGTAACCAGCTCGTTTTCGAAACGTACGAGGTGTTGGACAGGACCAACTTCATCCGTCTCGACGTGCTTAACGGCACGCTCAGCGGGCAGCGCGCGACGATCTCGGCGCCGGGTGTCACCCGCGCGATCGTGGCCGGCCAGGGCGAGCTGACCAAGCGGCAGCTCCTCCAGGTCTCCTCACCGACGAGCCTGGAAGCCGAGGACGACTGGGGCCGGCGCATCGAGCGCTGGATCGACCAGCGGAACACCGACAAGTGGGACGAGCTTCAGCAGGCCGGGGACGAGGCCATCGCCGACGAGGGCTTCACCGCCGTCGATGTGCAGCTCGTCCCCATGGAGGACTCGACGATGGCCTTCGGCAAGGACTGGGGCCTGGGAGACCGGGTCGCGGTCGTGGTGGACGACCAGGAGCTGAAGTCCAACGTCACTGGCCTCGCCCTCAAGGCAGGGTCCAACGGCTTCCAGGTCGGTGCCCTCCTCGGCGACGCGACGGGGTTCAACCTCGACGTCGCACTGAACAAGCGACTGTCCCGCACCGAGAAGCGCGTTTCTCACCTGGAGCGTGCGGACGCCGGGGGCGGCTCGGACATCATGGCGATCATGGGGGTTTGGTAGTGGCTACGCCGATCAACTTCTTCCGGGGCCCAGCCCCTACCGCCCTCACCACGGCCTACACCGTGCCCGAGGCCGGACAGGCGATCGTGACGAACATCGTCGCCGCCAACCCGAGCACCACGGCCGTCGGATCGGTCGTGGTCAAGCTCGGCGGAATCGACATCATCCCCGCGGTGAGCCTCGCCGCGAAGGGCGTTCTGACCCTGGAGATCAACCAGGTGCTCGACGAGAACGAGGCGATCCAAGTGCAG
This sequence comes from Streptomyces sp. NPDC004788, assembly GCF_053601115.1. Lineage (NCBI taxonomy): Bacteria > Bacillati > Actinomycetota > Actinomycetes > Kitasatosporales > Streptomycetaceae > Streptomyces > Streptomyces sp. NPDC004788. The sequence continues at coordinate 129,381 of NZ_JBSGBF010000004.1, read as the reverse complement.
GGCAGCGGAGCCGCGTGCACGCTGCACGTCTCCGGAGTGGAGGTTTAACGAGTGGGACTGAGCGTATGGCCGGCCCCCGAGGATTCCGGCGTCGTCGGTCCCACGGGCGCGACCGGTCCACAGGGACCGAAGGGCGACATCGGAGCCATCGGCCCGAAGGGCGACACCGGCTCGACCGGCTCGACAGGGGCCCCCGGCAGCCAGCTCCTCACCGGCACTGCTGCGCCGAACTCAGGGACCGGCGTGGACGGCGACATGTACGTCCAGGACGACACCCGCACGTACCTCGGCGTCACGAGCACCACCCTGACCTTCTGGAAAAAGACCGCCGGCACCTGGACCAAGGTCGGCAACAACGTCGGCGGCTCGAAGTGGTACGTCAACAACGCCTCGACCTCCAGCACCGACACCAAGCCGGGCGACATGCTGCTCCGCATCGACACGGGCGACATCTGGCAGCGCGGCGCGTCCGGCTGGGGCACTTCGATCGGCAACTTGAAGGGCGCGAAGGGCGACACGGGTGCGACCGGCCCGCAAGGGCCGAAGGGTGATCCCGGCAGCGTCGACACCGTGAACGGCAAGGCCGGCCCGGCAGTCACGCTGACCGCCACCGACGTGAACGCCCTCCCTCTCGCGGGCGGCACTCTCACGGGACATACCGAAATCAGGCCGACCACTGGACACGCGCTCACCGCGTACGGCAGCAGTGACGCGTCCACGTTCTTCCGCGTCACGGACGCCGGGCACCCATACAGCAACAGCCTGCGCTCCACGTTCTACAACGTCGGCGTCGGCGACACGACCACGCCGTTCGGCGGAGGCGTGCGTGTCCTTGGTTTGCAGAACGCATCCACCGTACCCACGACCAACCCGGCCAACGGAGTCGTCGCCTACGCCGAGGGTGGCGTGATGAAGGTCCGCCAGTCCGACGGCACGATCGTCACGGTCGGAGGCGGCGGAGTCTCCTCCGTCAACGGCAAGACGGGCGCGGTCACGCTGACTGCTGCCGACGTCTCCGCCCTCGCCTCCACGACGCGCGGCGCGGCCAACGGCGTTGCCAGCCTCGACTTGACCTCGAAGATTCCGATCGCGCAGATACCGAACGCGGCCCGGAACGCCTGGACCCCGCAGGCCCTCGGCTTCCAGGCGTGGAGTGTCGACCCAGCAGCCGTCGCCAACCCGACAACGCTCAAGGCCGCGGTGATCCAGCGCCTGTACTTTGCGGGCATCAACATCACCGAGCCGACCCCCGTGTCCAAGGTCGTCGTTCACGCCCGAGGCTGGGGCGGCTCGACTCTGATCCCGGCTGCCCGCTTCATGGCAGGCATCTACAGCGAAGCCGGATCGCGAGTCGCATGGACCGGCAGCACGGCACTGTCCAACGTTCAGGCCGCCGGCCAGGAGACGGGTACGCCGACTGACGCGAAGGACAACCACATCGGCGCGGTACCCCTCAACCTCACGGCCACAACGACGTTGCAGCCGGGCCGCTACTGGGCCGCCTTCCTGATGACGGCTGGCGCGGCGACTGACTTCTACTACATGCACATCCAGAACGAGGCTCCGTCGAACCCGTCGAACTTCCACCTGCTCGGCACGGCGTTCATGCGGGCCGGTTACCTCGCGTCGCAGACGACGCTTCCGGCGTCGATCACCCCGTCAAGCATGAAGCTCGATCTCGACCCGATGATCCTGGCGCTCGCCTGACGCTCACCCCCAGCCCCTGGCCCCCGAGACATCGCGCTCGGGGGCCTTTCGCTTCCCCAGGAAGGAGCCCCGAGTGGCGATAACCTCCTACCCCTTCGACGAGCAGCCGGTCAGCGAAGGTGAGTTCTCCTACCTCTTCCGCGAGCTTCAGTCCACGGGCGTCGCCGACACCGTTGGAGGACCTGGCTTCTCCGTCTACGCCGACAGCTCTGGGATGCAAGTCAAGGTTCCGTCCGGCTTCGCCGTGATCCGCGGCCACGCCGTGCAGTCCACCGACACCGAAATCGTCCCGATCAGTGCGGCCTCGACGAGCGCTCGCACAGACCGCGTGGTCCTGCGACTCGACCCGACCGCGAACCAGATCTCGCTCGCCGTCGTCGAGGGCACGCCCGGCGGTGGCCTGCCGGCCCTGACCCAGACCGACACCGGCGTATACGAGTTCCCCCTGGCTCAGGTGACCGTCGCCATCGGCGCCGCGACGATCACGCCATCCGCCGTCACCGACGACCGCCGGTTCACCGGCAACAGCGTGGGCGGCTGGACCACGACCACCAGGCCGCAGGGTCCGCGCGTCGGCCGTCTCGGCTACAACACCTCAACCAAGACGTGGGAGTTCTGGAACGGCACCGCGTGGGCCGACCTCGCACCCACCGCCACCTGGTCGTCGATCTCGGGCCGGCCGAACACCTTCGAGCCGACGCCCCACACCCACGAGTGGACCGAGGTGGTCAACAAGCCGACCTCGTTCAACCCGACCAGCCACACCCACGACTGGGCCCAGGTCACGGGTAAGCCGTCCACGTACGCGCCGAGCACGCACGCTCACGACTGGGACACCATCACAGGCAAGCCGACAACGTTCGCGCCCTCGTCGCACTCTCACACGTGGGCGTCGATCACCTCGAAGCCGGCCACCTTCCCCCCGGACTCTCACTCCCACTCGGGCTACCTGACGTCCGGCTCGACGATCGCCTGGGCCAACGGCACCAAGCGCGTCCACGCTGACAGCGTCAGCGGCTCCGGTACCTACTACGCGGTTTGGGTGCAGGGCGACGGCACCTTCGCGCGGAACACCTCCTCGATCAAGTTCAAGGAGAACGTCCGCGACTACGAGGTCAACCCGGACGACGTCCTCGCGCTCCGCCCCGTCATCTACGACCGCAAGGACACCGTGGACGGCGACGGCACTGTGCGCCTGGGCCGCGACGACGAGGTGGGCCTCATCGCCGAGGAGGTCGAGCCTCACCTTCCGTGGCTGATCAACTACCTCGACGGAGAGGTGGACGGTCTTCGCTACGACCTGCTCGGCGTCGCCCTGATCCCGGTCGTCCAGCGCCAGGCCGCGCAGCTCACCGACCTGGAGTCCCGCCTGGCGGCCCTGGAGGCGAAGGCCGCGTGACCCTCGCCCTCGAACCGACCGTGCAGGTCTCCCTCGTCACGGCCGGCGGCACCGTCATGGTCGCGCTGATCGGCATCGCCGCGGAGTTCATGCGCCGCCAGGCCAAGGCGATCAGCGAGGTCGCCGGCCACGCGCAGGAGGCCCGCGACCAGGTGGCCAACACGCACAGCACGAACTTGCGCGACGACCTCGACGCCGTGGCGTACCGCATCGACCGCGTCCTGGCCCTCCAGGAGCGGCACAGCGAGGAGATCAGCGCCCTGCGCCAGGACATCGCCCACGAGCGCCGCGAACGCCTGGCCGTGTCCGAGCGCCTCGACGACCACATGGCGGCCACGACCGCCTGACCACCCCACCCCGCCACGGCCCCGTCTCGATGTGAGGCGGGGCCTTCGTGTTCCCTGGAGGTTCCACCCTTGTCCGTCACGATCATCTCCCGCGCGGCCTGGGGCGCTAAGCCCTGGGACGGCTCCCCCAACCAGGTCGCGCTCAGCCAGCGCACCGAGTTCTTCATCCACTACGACGGCGCGAACCACATCGCCGCGACCGGCAACGCTGTACCGCAGGCCATCGACCGCCAGCACCACGCACAGGGCTGGGCGGGCATCGGCTACAACTTCGTGGTCGACCAGAACGGCGCCATCTACGAGGGCCGGGGCTGGACCCTTCAGGGCGCGCACTGCCCGGACCATAACGTGACGGGGCTCGGCGTTCAGATCGCCATCGGCGGCGACCAGGAGCCGAGCGCCAAGGCTCTGTCTGCCGCGCGTGCCCTGTATGACGAGGCGTGCCGGAAGACTGGCCGCAAGCTCGCGATGAAGGGCCACAAGGACGGCTTCGCGACGCTCTGCCCCGGCTCCACGCTCTACGCATGGGTCCGGGCCGGGATGCCGGCCGACGGCTACGAGCCCGCCCCCGGTGGCGGCTCGTCCGGCTCGGGCTCGACTGTCGCCCGCTACCAGGTCACGATCGGTGGCCTGACCTACGGGTATGGCGCGACCGGCGACCATGTGACGAAGGTCGGCAAGGCGCTGGTCGCAAAGGGCTTCGGCAAGCACTACGCCGAGGGCCCCGGTCCTCGCTGGACGGACGCAGACACCGAGAACTACGCCGACTTCCAGCGCAGCCTCGGCTTCTCCGGGAAGGACGCCGACGGCGTCCCCGGCGAGTCCAGCCTGATCAAGCTCCTGGGCTCCCTGCCCTCGGCGGCCAAGCCCGTGCGCTACGAGCCCTTCCCGGGGGGTGCGTTCTTCAAGGGCCGGCCGTACTCGGCCGTCGTCACCGCGATGGGTAAGCGCCTGGTCGCCGAGGGCTGCTCCGCCTACTCCTCGGGCCCGGGTGCCCAGTGGACCGAGGCGGACCGGCTCTCCTACCAGAAGTGGCAGCGCAAGCTCGGGTACACCGGGAGCGCGGCGGACGGATGGCCGGGCCAGGCGTCCTGGGACAAGCTTCGCGTGCCGGAGGTGTGAGCCGATGGCCAAGCACGGTAAGCCCGTGCCCCTGATCCTTCCGCTCCTGCCGAAGAAGGCGCAGCCTTACGCCAAGGCGGCTGTCGCGACGATCGGCACCCTCGCCGGCCTGGCCTCCCTTTACCTCGCCGACGAGCCGAAGGTTGCGGTCGCCGTCCACGTGCTAACCGCACTGGGTGTATATGCCCAGCCGAACGGAGAGTCCGAGTAACACAACGCCCCCACTGACCGCGATGGTCGGTGGGGGCGCTCTCGCCGTCTCAGCCCTCTCGTTCCCTGAGCTGGGCCTGGATCTCCTCCATGCTCGTGACCACGGCCTTTCGTCGGCCGTCTGCCTTCCTGGCCGGCTGCTTCGCGGCGGACTTCCTGGCCGGCTGCTTCGCGGCGGCCTTGCGTGTCCTGGGTGTCGAGGTGGGCGGGTTGGACTGCGTGGCGCGCCCGTCCGAGTGTGCGCCCGTAGGAGCGGGGACATCGTCCGTCTTGCTGCGGACCTGCTCGACCAGGTCGTAGATGGGGCGGGCGTGCTCCGCACACAAGTCCATCTCGACCGTTTCGCCGTCCACAGTGACCTCGACCGTGGTCGCCGGGGTGGCCCGGTCGATGTCGCAGGCGATGACCTCGATCTTCATCCCACTCCTCTTGTTCCTTATGTCCTACTCACAGGGTACCGGATGGGAAAGGTTGACAGACTCTCGAAAGCCATGGGAAAGTCAAACCAATATGTCAAGTGCGATCGCAGCACACATCGAGAACAGGCAGACCCGTGGCGAAGAAGAAGATCCAGAACGACCAGGAGGTCATCACATGGTTCAAGGAGGGCAGGAGTTACGCGTGGATGACCGAGGAGTACAAGCGCAAGTACAACATCGACATGTCCGCCTCCGCCTGGGGAAACTTCCGGTACAGAAAGGGCCTCGATCGACGCATCGCGCGTGATGACGACCTGATCCCGTGGGCCATGGAGGAGGAGCATCGCCAGCAATACCCGGTGATCATGCTGCGCGCCGAGGCTCGCAGGCGGGCCGGCCTGGAACTCGGTGAGGACAAGCTGAAGCGCCTGGAGTCCTGGAAGGCGATGCTCAAGGACAAGGACGTCGTCATCCACTACGAACCGAAGCTCGACGGGTTCTACTACGTGCCGCGCGAGGACGGCGACGGCGAGTTCATCCGTACGCCGAAGCGGAAGACGACCAAGCGCCGCAACGCTGACGAGCGCGACAGCTGACATCTGACGCCACCAAGGCCCCTGGTCCTTACCAAGGGGCCTATTTGTCATGTACGGAGCGTAAGGCGCTAAAGCGGAATATCGCTACTTACTTGAACAGTACAGGTTTAGGGTCTAGATTCGAATCAACGTTCGAGCAAGGCGAGACTTGACGGCTGACCTGGGGAGATGTCAGAGTCCTCGTCTCACTAACACTTGGGGGGCCATAGTGCTGCGAGTCCTGGAGAGGGCCGACCTGGTTGCTGACGGTGGACGCATCTGCGTCTACATCGACGCCGAGTCGGAGGACTTCCGGATGGTTACGAATCCACACGAGCACGACACCGCGATCATGAGGGACCTGCTCAAGTTCCTGAAGGCACTGGGGCTTGAGATGGTCGACCAGGCCGAGTACGACGAAGAGTTCGATACGGAGGGCAACATCATCACCTACCTGTGCGAGCGCGAGCCTCTGGCGGCAGCGTGGCTCTGAACCTGATCGAGGTTCCACAGCGGTCGGCACACCCCAACCACTCGGTCCCACGGGATGGTTGGGGTCGCCCCCTTGTCGTCCCGATGGGCGGCGGAAAGCCCAAGGGCTACACCCGGACAACGACTTTCATCGACTGCATCGAGGACAAGAGCGCCTTGATCGACTGGGGCAAGCGCATGGTCCTGGTCGGCGCCGCCAAGCGTGCCGACCTGGTGGACAAGGCGCTCGGCCTGGACCCCGAGGACCCGGCGGACAAGAAGACGCTCAACCTCCTGTCCGAGCAGGCGACTGATGCCTCGGGAGCCAACGACAAGCGCGAGCGCGGAACGCACCTGCACAACCTGAGCGAGCTGGTCGACGCCGGCCGACCGCTCCCGCCCACGGCTTCGCCGCAGGATGTCGAGGACATGGGTGCGTACCTCATAGAGACGTCCGTGCTCACGATCAAGGCCGTCGAGCAGTTCGTCGTAGTCGACGAGCTGGGAGTCGCCGGCACCTTTGACCGCATGGCCGAGTACGACGGGCCGGGCCCGGACGGCGAGCCGCTGTCGGGCGACTTCATCTGTGACCTGAAGACCGGCTCGGTGGAGTACGGCGGCCTGAAGATGGCGGCACAGCTCGCGTGCTACTCGCGCGGCGTGCTGTACGACCACACGCGCTTCCCGGTGGATGCGGGCGACGATGCCGCGGTTGCGGAATTCAAGCGCAGTGTGATAGACGTACGGGACGCCGCGCGCGCCTACCGACCCCTACCGCCCGTCAACCAGGACTGGGGTGTCATCATCCACCTGCCGGCGGGTGAAGCGGCGTGCACCCTCTACTGGGTCGACCTCAACCTCGGCTGGGAGGCGGCGCAGTTGGCGCTGAACATCCGGAGGATGCGCTCAAGGTCCCGCAAGGCCCTGCGGCCGTTCGCGAGGCAGGCCGTGAAGAATCAGGCCGCTTCGGCGGCCTGAAGGTGTGATAAAGTGACAGGACCGTAGCGAGAGAGGAACGTTAGCGAGTGAGTGAATCGAGTCGGAGTATCACCGTCACGATCAAGTACGGCAAGGGGTATGACGACCCGTGGCTGGTCCTCAAGGGTCGGCCGGGCGAGGTCCGCGAGGACATCCTCGAAAGCTTCGGAATCGAACGTGATAGTGTGACAGGACTGACTCTGTCGGACATCGTCGTCAACGCTACAAACATCGCCCACGGCAAGGGCCTGATCGCGACCCATCTCGGCGCGACGGTCATCTCCGAGGAGTCCGCCCCGCCGGCCAAGCCGCAGGGCGACCCGTGGGCGAACGTCGGCAGCGCACAGCAGGCGTCGAGCGCCTGGTCGGACAAGTCGGCCACCTCCCCCGAGCAGGACAAGAACGCCTGGATTCTCGGGGAGATCGAGAAACAGACCAACCGCGCGGACCTGAAGAAGGTCTGGGCCGCGAACCAGTCCTTCTTCGCCGACCCGGCCGTGATGGACGCCTACAAGGCCAAGGGGAAGTCGCTCCCCGCGTGAAGCCCTCCGAGATGTCCGCGGTGGTGCTCCTCGTCGTGGGCATCATCGCCAGCTTCCTGATCTGGACGTCCGCGCCGTGCGGGCTCTGGACCTTCAGCAAGGTCGGCGACGTGCCGGCTCGCTGCATCACCAAGTAACTCACCACCGAGCATCGTTCACCGAACACAAGGAGATACGCCCAGTGGCACTCAACCTCATCGAGATTCCCGTGCAGGCCGGCGGCTGGTTCAAGCCCGGCGACAACCAGTCCGCAGTCGCCATCCTGGTGGAGGTCCACTCCTTCGAGCGTCAGCGTCCGACGCCGAACGGCCCGAAGGACAGCGTCCTGGCCGACATCACCGTCTTCAAGGACCAGGGGCAGCTCGCGGCCGGCACCCCCGAGGTGACCAAGGGTCAGCGCATCGAGCAGACCATCCTCGCCCGTGACCTGGAGACCATCGTCGGTGGCGCGACCATCGTGACCCTCGACCAGATCCCCCCGAAGAAGCCGGGGCAGCGCCCCGCGTGGGTGTGGCGTCCGCTCAACGATGCCGACACCCGGACCAAGGTCATCGCGTACGCCAACGTCCGCGAGGCCAAGGCGGAGGCGGCCCTGGACGACGCCCCCGACTTCGACTGACCCACGTGTGATAGACGTACACATCAAGCCCGGAAGGAGGGCGATGGCGGGGGAAGCCCCGCTGAAAGGAGGTCCCGAGTGCGTTCACCCTGGGACGACTACCACGCAGGCCCGCACGAGTTGCCCGGCGCCACCTTGTACGTGACGCGCCGCCCATGCCCGGCTGCCACACGCTCATCGCTTCCGCTGGCGTCCAGCGGGTCGTCACCCTCGGAGAGGAGTCCGGTACGTGCTCACCCCTGGTAGGTCTCTTTCGCTCCATGCGGAGTCGGGCCGTGAACTCCCTCGAATAGAGGCGTTCACTGACCTGTACGCCGCTGGAGTTCGACCCCGCCATGGCGAGGTCGTCATGGTGGCCGGCCGGTCGGGCACGCAGAAGTCGGGCTTTGCTCTCTTCTGGGTGGCACAGATGAATCTCCCCACCCTCTACTTCTCCGCCGACATGAGCGCGTTCACCGCCTCGTCTCGACTGGCTTCGATGGCCACGAGGGATACGGTCGAGATGGTCGAGGCCGGCATGGCCGAGGGCGGAAAGTACCGGCAGGCATACCTCGATGCGCTAGCCGACTCGCAGATCACCTTCTCGTTCGGCAGCCCCATCACGTGGCGGCAGATCGACGAGGAGATGGAGGCGTACATCGAGCTGTGGGATGCATACCCGCAGGTCATCGTCTTCGACAACCTGATGGACTTCGAAAACGCCGAGTCGGACTACACCGAGCAGATGGCCGTGATGCAGGGCTGCACCGAGCTGGCCCGCGACACGGGCGCGACGGTCATCATCCTGCACCACGCGAGCGACAAGGCGTGGGAGGCCAAGACCTCCCCGTGGAACCCGCCGAGCCGCGACCAGGTCAAGGGCGGCCTGTCGGAGAAGCCCGAGCTGTCGCTGTCCGTGGCCCTCGACCCGACGTCGATGGCGTACCACGTGGCGTGCATCAAACAGCGCATGGGCCCGTGCGATCCGACCGCACAGCGCTACACGACGATGATCTGCGAGCCCGAGTACACGCGCTTCCGCCGCGCGGAGCCGAGGCAGATCATCCAGGCCGCCAAGCAGCCGGCCGCACAGGAGGAGTGGAGCCCGACGAAGGTGCTCCTCGGTTCTTAGGACAGGGTGTGATAAAGTGACGGATACTTCAGTGCGGAACAAGCGCAACAAGCGCAAGGGCTCCCAGTGGGAGAGTGACCTGCGGGACGGCCTGCGCAGCGAGGGGTTCGACGTCGAGTCCCTGCGCCTGGGCGGCGCCGAGGATGAGGGCGACATGGTCGTCCGGCTCGGCGGTGAGTTCCTGGTGATCGAGGCGAAGAACGCCAAGCTCGAACCGGCCACGTTTGTCCGAGAGGCCGGCATCGAGCGCCTGAACTTCGCCAAGCACCGCGGCCTTGACAAGAGGGCGGTCCTGTCGATCGCCGTCGTGAAGGCCCGAGGCAAGTCCTGGCGGCAGGCGTATGTCCTGACGACGCTGGAGAGCTACCTCGGCCTGGACCCGAAGTGATCGGGTTCATCGGCTGGGAGGCCGTCGATTACGAGCGCGCCTGGGACGAAGCGGAAGCCTTCCGGGAGTACATCGACGACGCGGAGGCCGACCTCGCCCTGGTCCTAGCCGTCGAGGAGTGGCTGAGGGTGGAGCCGTGAGGTACCGCCGCATCGGCGAGCGCGAGCACGGCGACGACGAGAACAAGCCGAGCCTTGAAGCGGTGATGGAGCACTTCGAAGTCGACTTCAACTCGGAGCGCAACACGGGGATGGCCAAGTGCCCTCTCCATGACGACAACACGCCGTCCATGTCCTACAAGCTCGACGCCGGCCTCTGGAAGTGCCACTCCTGCGGAGAGGGCGGCGACAGCTACTCGATGATCATGTTGAAGGAGGAGACCGATTTCCGAGGAGCACGAGCCCTTGCGGCCACTCTCGGCCTCCCAGCGGGCGATGCTGGAGGAAGCGACTCAGGCGTACGAAGGAGCGCTTACGGCGGAGGTCGCTCAGTATCTCCACGCAAGGGGGCTCGGCCGGGAGCAGGCGGTTTCCGCCCGACTTGGCGTCGTCGCTGACCCGTTCCCGGGCCACGGGAAATACCGGGGGATGCTCGCGATCCCCTACCTGGATAAGGACGGCAAGCCGCTGACGATCCGGTTCCGCTGCCTCCAGGAGCACAACCACCGGGACTTCTTCCACGGCAAGTACAACACGATCAAGGACGACATCCCGCGCATGTACGGGATCGACGCCATCCATCAGGCCGGCGACACGATCGACATCACCGAGGGCGAGCTGGACCGCGCGATCCTGCGCAAGCTCGGCCTGTTCGCGGTCGCCGCACCCGGCGCCAACATGTGGCAGGGCAGGCACCGCAGGATGCTGGCCGGCTTCTCCAAGGTCCGCGTGTGGGGCGACCCCGATGAGGCGGGCGCGGAGTTCTCGTCGAAGATCTGCCGCCAGCTCCGCACGGCGCAGGCCATGCGGCTGCGCGTAGGCGACGTGACCGAGACCTACCTGGCAGGGGGCGCTGAAGCCGTCCTGTCTCTTATCGACGACGAGGTGTGATAGTGGAACAAACGACGAAGCCGAAGCGAGCCCCCCGCAAGGTCGACCCCCTGGTGCGGGTCGTCGAGCAGGAGGTCCGACCCGAGATCCCCAACTACGCCGCGAAGGCCGGCACCCCCAAGAAACGGATGACCGCCCACGAGGGCCGTGCGGCGGCCTGGGGCGGCGAGTTCGAGAAGACCGGCAGCCTGGACTCCCTCCTGCTGTCCCTGACCTTCGAGGTCGGCGCCGCCGCCGGCCTGGAGATACGGCCCGCGCTCGTTCAGCTCGCCGCCGCAGCCCTCGGCGAGATCGAGCGCATCGACAAGGCCGGCCGATGAGCGAACCGAACGACTTTGAGGTCCCGGAAGACCTTGGCGAGCTGCTCGGCGGAGAGATCGCGATCGACTTCTACTCCAGCGTGCGGCGGGCCGCGTCCATCGTGGGCGACCTGCGCAAGGCGCTGCGCGAGGAGGGGTTCACCCGCGAGGAGACCTTCGAGCTGGTTCAGGCGTACTGGGTCTCTGAGATGGGGGTGATCTAGTGCCCCTCCCCGGGAACCCGGGCCCCTCCCTCGCGCAGATCTGGGCCGACCTCGGCGACCGCGAGCGCGACCTCTTCTTCGACCACCTCTTCGGGGGCACGTCGGCCGACTGGCTGGCCGCCACCCTGCGCAAACACGGACACGAGGTGTCCGCAACGACCATCCGAACTTACCGGCGCTCCCTTGCGCCAGAGGGAGTGTGAAAGTGACGAGCCTGAAGGACGAGCTTCTGGCGAAGCCCGTCGGGCCGAGCGTCCCCGCCAGGACGACGGACCCCGACAAGGACTTCACGAAGCAGATCGAGGTGACCGGCGACCAGGCGGCCGTGACGGTGCGAGGGCCGGCCGACGGGGTCGACGAGGACGCTGCAACCGCCTACCTGCGCACGCAGGGCCTTGACCCTGTCGAGTGGCGGGCAACCGGCTTCCGCTCCTCGGAGTGGACGATGGCCAACGGAGACACGGGAGTGTCGACCCGGTTCACCTTCGCCCGCCAGGGCCTCGTCGAGCAGACATACGCGATCGACGACCTTCTGGCCACGATCCAGGCGTACGAGCCGGGCCCGCCTCGCCGGGCTGGCGGCGACCACTCGTTCGTGATCGCCCTCGGCGACATGCAGTTCGGAAAAATCGACGGCGACGGCGTGGAAGGCACGCTCCAGCGCACGGTCGAGTGCATCAACGAGGCTGCGGAGCGTCTGACCTGGTACCGGAGCCGGTTCGATGTCGGACACGTTCACGTGGCCTGGCTGGGTGACCACATCGAAGGCTTTCAGTCGCAGGGCGGCGCGAACGTGTGGCGGACGCCGCTCACGCTGACCGAGCAGGTCCGCCTCGACCGCCGGGTGAAGCTGCACGCGATGCTCACGTTCGCGCCGCTAGTCGAGCGCCTGACGATGGCCGCCGTGCCGGGCAACCACGGCGAAGCCGTGCGGATCAACGGCAAGGGCGTGACGAGGTACGACGACTCTCACGACACCGAGTCCCTGATCGCCGTCAAGGACGCCGCGGACCTGAACCCGGGCCTGTTCGGTCACGTCGAGTTCTTCGTGCCCGACACGGACGAACTGACGGTCGTCGTCGACTGCTCGGGCACGGTCGCAGCCCACGCCCACGGCCACCAGTGGAGGCCCGGCAAGCACTTCGAGTGGTGGAAGGGGCAGGCGTTCAACCGCGAGTCCGCGATGCACCAGGCGGACCTCCTGCTCGCCGGCCACCTGCATCACGAGCACGTCGACACCGACGGGCACCGCACGTTCCTCCAGCCGCCGGCCATGGAGAGCGAGTCGACGTGGTGGCGGCACGCCAAGGGGACGACGGGGGCACCGGGCCTGATCGTCGCAGTGACCAAGGATGGGCGAGTGCCCGTGAAGGAGGTAGTGCACGGTTGATCAACCTGATCGACATGGAGGACACGACGGCCGAGACGGCAGAGGAGGCGTACGCAGACTGGTCCCGCGTCCAGGACCCCACGGTTCGGAAGGTGGTCGAGCGGGCCGCCTGGCACATGGCCGACAAGTACGGCAGCACCCGCACGATCGAGCGGGACGACGCGATCCAGGAGGGGCTGATCCTGGTGGCCACAAACCGCCGGCTCGCCGAGTGCTTGGACGACCCCGAGCTGGGCCCGGGGGTGCTGTACCACCGGCTCGTGCAGCTCCTGACGACGAGGGTCCGCACCGAGGCGAAGCACCGCTCGCGCAGCACCTCGTACGAGGTGGTCACCGGGGCGGCTGCCTGATGGGGACCTACCAGCGCGCAGACGTCGAGCACGTTCTGCCCTACCTGTTCGACGCCGAGTCCGCGTACGGCATCAAGGCCGAGGTGTACGTCGAGGACGGGATGCCCAAGGGCTACTCGGACCCGAGCAAGGGGAACTCGATCTTCGCGGCCCTGTCGGATGTCCGGCGGGCCTGGCGCGACACGGACCTCTCCCTCGTCGAGAGGCAGGCCGTACTCATGCGCCACGTGCTGGACCTGGAGCTGAAGGTGATCGCCGCCTTCCAGTCCGTCGAGGCGTCGACCGCGATGCGGCGGCACGAGCGAGGCGTCGGGAAGCTGACGGCCTGGCTGAACGGCGAGACCTACGTGGACGGGTACGACTCCCTTCCGGAACTGGCCGCCGCGTAGCGTGACTGGGGAAACCCCCAGGCACGTCGGCCTGGGGGGCTTCCACACTCAAGGGGCGGGCGGGCCGCCCTGTCCGCCGCCGGCGAGGAAGGCGAGGACGCCGAGGCCCAGGGTGCCGACTCCGATAAAGCCGCCACCACCCCACACGACGCTAGTCGGCACTGCCTCGCCCAGGATGGCCGCAGCGATCCCGCACAGGAGGCCGCCGATCACGGAGGCCATGAACCACATCACGACAGCGGCCGGACGACTGACGTTCACCTACTCAAACCCCTCATCTGAGGGTGGCCGGTGAGACGCTTGCGACGGTCTCGACCAGCCACCTGCGTTAACAAGTGACAAACTCCCTTGGTCTTGCGTCACTTGACGCAAGCCTCCGTAGGAGTCGGTCGAGCCCATCGCTTCAGTCCTGCGCAACGGTCCCGATTCGTGCTGGGCCACTGGGCCCGTCTCGCCCCCGACGCTAATCGGGGAACTCTTTCGTCCTATTCCGCCTGGCTGGACTGACTGATCTCCAGGCGTTTCTAGGAGCCCCGCGCTTGCGGGGCTCTACCTTCCCCAAAGTAGCACAGAGCAACGGTGTGAGTACAAACTGACAACACGACGAAGCCCCCGGCCAACGCCAGGGGCTTGTCGTTGAGTTGGGACGGTTATGGTCGATCGACCAGTGAGTGTTGCCACCGGAGCGCTGACCCGTCGCTGAGCCAGTGGGATGACGTGCGGGTCGTGATCTGCTGACCGCCGATCCAGTACGTGTGACCGTGCTTGGCGATGTGGAGGCGGACGGAGGTGATGTCCGGGCTGCCAGCCACCTGCCAGGCGACGAGGGACTCCTCGACGTCATCCCACAGGGTTGCGGGTCCGCCCTGCCGAACGCGCCAGCTCTCGCCGTCGTCGATGAACTCGGCGAACGACTCGCGCTCGGGATCGAAGAGGTAGAGGAGCTGTCCACCCTCGCCCGTCCTGGCACGCACGAGCTGAGCCCCGGGCGCCGCAAGCTGGGTGATGAAGGCCGGCATCCACTCGTCCATCATGAGCGGCGACACCTTCGTCTGCCGCTCGCTGTCGGCGTAGGCGGCGCGGGCCGAGAGATCGCCAGCCAAAGGCGTGGTGGCCTGGGAGCGGGCCTGCATAAAGCTGGCCTTCCCGATAATGCGACCATCGGCCGTGCCGTCCTCGTTCACGGTCACCTTGGCCAGGCCGCAGCCGTTCGCCCACGAGCCGACCGTGGCCAGGATGATCCCGCCCGGCTTGGTCTGCTGCACCCACGTGTAGGGGATGCGCCGGACCAGACAGGTGGCGATGACCCGGTCGTACGGCGCACGCCTGGGGTACCCGAGGAGACCGTCACCGGTCACCGTCCACGTCGAATATCCGGCTGCCTCCAGGGCCGCGTCCGCGCGGGAGGCGACGTCCGGGTCCACTTCGACAGTGGTGACGTTGTCCTCACCAAGGCGGTGGCACATCAGGGCGGTGGAGTACCCGGTGCCGGTGCCGATCTCCAGGACCTGGTGGCCGTCCTCCACGTCCAGGCTCTCGATCATGCTGACCACGAGCGCTGGCATCGTCGAGGACGAGGTGGGCAGCCCCACCACGGGTTCGCTCACCTGGTCGGCGGTGAGGTGACCGTCGAGCTGGGTGGTCAGCGTGTCCAGGGAGTAGGCGGTCTGGACCCACTCGGCCTCATCGGTGCCGACGGCCGTCATGGGCCGCCAGAGCCCACCCTCGGGCAGGAAGACGCCCGGGTTCAGGAACAGCTCACGAGGGACCGACTCGACGGCCGCCCGCCACGTCGACGTCTTGAGGGCGCCGGCCTGTACGAGTTGGGCGGCAAGCCTTCGGCGCTCGGACGCGGTGTCGGTCATGTGCTCTCTCCTGCCAGTAGGGCCGCGAATGCGGCGGACATCTGCAAACCGGTACGCGGCTCCAGCCATCCCCACTGACCGTTGGGGTTGATCTCCAGCCACCACAGGTCGCCTCTGTGGTCTTCGGCAAAGTCGAAGCTGCCGGAACGCAACCCGTAGTGATCCAGATAGGCCAGAAGCGCCTTCTCGACCGCCCCCGGCAGGTCTACCACGCTGTACGACAGGACCGAGTAGTCCTTGCGCCAGTCCAGGAGGCCGGAGGTGATCCGCACGGCGAACACCTGCCGACCGACGATCAAGACGCGTAGGTCGGCCACCTTGTCGACAACGGCCTGGAACAGGTGGGGTGCAACACGCAAGCTGTCGTCGATTTCCGCGGCGGTAACCGGGTCGGCCCAGCCGGTCACGGGGATGCCGTCCCGCTGGTAGGGCGTCCATCGCAGCGTCTTGTAGATCACTTGATCGTGTGCCGAGATGAACTCACGTGCGTCGTCAGGGTCGTTAGTCACCAACGTGGGCGGCACCGTGAGGCCAAGCCGTTGGGCCGCGGCCAGCTGTGCGGGCTTGTAGTCGGCCGCCGCGACGCGGAGGGGGTGATTCACCCAGACCGGCCCTTCCATGGCGTAGAGGGCGCCACCAAGGCCGTACCGGACCTGGGCCGCAGCAAACTGGGCGTCGTCCAGACCCATGCTTGGGAACTTGGGCCATATGGGACGGCGCCAATACACCGCGCGGACGCGGGCAAGGTCGGCGGTTCTCGACGGGGTACGCACCTGCCCGGCCACGGGGGCCGGGCAGGTGCCGAACCGAGCCGAGACCGTCAGGTCCGCCCCGATGTCAGCCGGGTTGAATCGGACTACCGGCACATCGAGCCGGTTGAGTTCCGTGATCACCATGTCGGCGGTGATGTCGTCCGCCTCGGTGGCCACGAGCACCGGCCTCTTCTCGGTCACGGTCATCAGTCCTGGTTGCTGTCCTGGTCGCTGCCCTGATCGTTGCCGGACTGGCCGTCGGAGCTGGTGGACGTCGAGGTCTCCGTGCCGGAGCTGGTGCCGTGCTTGCCCATCTCGACGACGCGGCCGTCGCGGTCCAGGAAGGTGCCGAGCTGCGTGTCGGGGTCGATGGAGACCGACACGTGAGGCCGGCGGATCGTGGTCGGGTAGGGGGAGAGTCGGTTCGCGCCCCACGGACGCGTCGAGACGGGGAGCGCAACAGAGCTGGTCATGGGATTCCTTTGCTTGTAAGCGGAGTGGTGCAGGAAACCGCTCGTCCCGGTTCGGGACGGTCCCCGCAGACAAGGGCCTGACCGGGACGAGCGGAGCTTGGGGCCCACCCCCTTCGGGCCTGACCTGGCTTCCGAAGCGGCGGGCGGGGGGCTCTTAGGGGGCGACGTTGCTGCCTTCTGTCGGCCTGGAGCTGGTACGCCGGTACGCGATGCACCGCCGGCGAGCCACGCCCTTGGTGCCGTCGTGGAAGGCAAGGAACCTGGCGGAGGGGCCGGACCTTCGCAGGTCGACGATCTGGCGGTACTTCCCGCGGAAGGGGACGAAGTCGAGCAGCTCCAACTCGTACGGGAAGACCTCGATGGCCGTGATGGGGGCTGACGCACCGCTCGGCCTAGCCACCGTCGCCCCAAAAGATGCCGACGATGAGGGCCCCGCCGATGACGGCCAGGGAAATCACGTAGGCGATCTGAGAAGACCGGTGACTCACGTCAACACCCCGAGGTACTGCTCAACCCGCTCGGCGACGCCAGGAATGCCGATCTCGTTGAACGCAACCCAGCCAGCTCGCTCCGGATCGATCACCGTCGGCAGGAGGGCCTCCGAGTGGGCTCGGAAGAGGAAGCGGAACCCGATACGGAGGCGGGGGCCGAATTCAGGGGCCGCCTGCCGGGTGTCGATCAGGATGGGCCCCTCGACGCCCGGCATGGTCCACACGCCGTAAAGTCCCGCCTCCTCGCGCAGTACGCGCAGTGCCACTTCGTCGAGAGAGTCGTCGCCGTCCTCCGGAAGTCCCTCTGCCAGCGCCCAGCGGGTCTCGTTCCGCAGAGCCAATACGCGGTTCTGCTCGTCAACGACGATCGCCCCAGCCGTGATCATCGGGCACCTCCCACCGTGACTGCATCCGCGCCTGCCGGCGTGATCCCTCAGGGCGTCGTACAGCGGCATGAGCGCCATGCGCTCGCGGGGGCGCTCGTGCATGTAGCTGCTGAGCGTCTTGACGACATCGCTGTCCCTGACGGCCACAGTGACCCCTTCCGGTTTATGAGGTGTGAGTTGGCTTGGTTGATGTGCGGTCGAAAACCTCGCTGCCGGACAAGTCGCAGCGTGGCTCGGCGTCCGAGCGTGCGTGGCGGGCGAGGCGTCTGCACCGCGTCACCCGCACGAGCTGCCGACACTCGGGGAGTGGGCAGCGGACCATGAGGGCGCGACCTGTCGTGAAGTCCCGGACGACCTCGTTGAAGGCCCGCTCCCCCGGTTCGCCCCAGGAGATCAGGACGGCCTTGCTCACTCGGTGCTCGCCGCGCTGGAAATCTCCGCCCAGACGCGCTTTCCGCCAGCGAAGTCCTCCGCGCCCCAGCGGTCGGCGAGGATGTCGACGAGGGCGAGTCCACGGCCGGACTCGTCGGTGGGCCGAGGGCACTCCAGGCGCGGCAGCACTTTCGAACTGTCTGTGACCTCGATGCGGATGCGGCTCGGTCCAGCTCGCTGCACACACACCTTTATCTCGGTTCCCCCGCTGTGCACGACCGCGTTGCCGGCCAGTTCTGAAACGGCAACCAGAGCCTCGGGCACGATGTGGCCCATGCCCCAGGTCTGAAGGGCGGACTGGATAAGGCCACGCGCCCCGCGGACGGACTCGGGGTTGCACGCGAAGTTGGAGCTGTAGCCGGGTTCTCCAGTTGCCACGGGCTTGATCACAGTCGTACTCACGGGAATCCCTCCAAGGTGGTGAGACACCCAGCCCCGACGGGGGGCGAGGCTGGGTGTGCTCCTCCTAGCCACCACCCCGCGCTGGGGGAGCGCGAACCGAGTTGCCGAAGGGGTGCTGGCTGATGCCCAGTCAACGCCTCACCGGCAACGACAGGTAGGGCGATCAAGGCCCTCGAACGTGGCGTCACCTAGGGCGATTTGACGCTTCCTTTAAGTGCGCGGGGTTCGCGTCGAGTCCTAACGTGGACCCGTGGACAAGCGAAATAGCGCGTTCGTGGACTGGATGGAAGAGGCGGACTTATCGGCCCGCGAGGTCGCTGAGCTGGTTAATCAGGCCGTAGGAGAGCTCACAGGCAGGATGGGGGGCCTCGAAGGCTCCAACATTCGCGACTGGCGCTCGGGGCGCGTCAGGTGTCCGAACGGTCCGCAGCTTCGAGCCATCGAGCTTGTATCGGGCAGGAGCGCCCTGGAACTAGGGTTCAGGCGTCGTAGTCGCGCCACCTTACGGACGTCTGAGGAGCCGCCAGTGGAACGTCGGGACTTCTCCCTCGGCGCAGTCGCAATCGCAGCCTCCACCGCGATCGGCGCCGCCGCCCCTGCCGTCGCCGGCACCCGGCGCAGGGTCGGCATGTCCGATGTCGCCCGGGTTCGACAGAGCTTCGACGAGATCATCGCCTCAGATCACAGGCATGGTGGCCAGCTCGGGATCGAGAAGGCGTCAGAGCGGCTTTCGAACGAAGCACTGGCCTTGCAGGGGACTGGGGCCGCCTCACAGCGGGTGCTAGGGGCCCTCTACGGGGCGGCTGCCGCGTTCCGCTCCTCCGCGATGTGGGCGGCCATCGACGGCCGTCGCTTCGATGCCGCCGAAGATCACCTGCGGAAGGCCGCAGAGATCGCGACCATGAGCGGCGACCAGACGATCCAGTTCCGCATCTGGAGCCACGCCGGGACCATGTACCGGCACATGGGCAGGCCGGGGGAAGCGGACGCCGCCAACATGGTTGCGCGACGTCTCGGCATCGTTCGGCGTGACTCCGTCTTCGCCTCTCTCGGGCTCGCTCGCCACGGAGCGATCCACGCGGCGGCCGGAGACCGCAGGGCTGCGAAGCGTGCCTTCCAGCAAGCCGAAGAAGCCTGGCATCGCTCCAAGCGAAGTGACGACCCGGGGCGGCCGTCATGGCTGCTCGCTTTCTACGACGAGGCCGAGATCAACTCCTTGGCCATGTCGGCATACCTCAGCCTCGGCATGTGGGCCGAGGCAGAATCGCACGGGCACCGATGCCTGGCTAATCTCCGCCCCCACATGCATCGATCCCGAGCCATCGCCACGACTCGACTTGCCAGAGCGCAGCTCGAACAAGGCGAAGTCGAAGCAGCCGTCACGACAGCCCTGAGAGTCCCCGAGGATTCCGCG
The DNA here is from genome assembly GCF_053601115.1 of Streptomyces sp. NPDC004788. Lineage (NCBI taxonomy): Bacteria > Bacillati > Actinomycetota > Actinomycetes > Kitasatosporales > Streptomycetaceae > Streptomyces > Streptomyces sp. NPDC004788. The sequence goes on along the minus strand of NZ_JBSGBF010000004.1, from coordinate 109,577 downwards.
GCAAACCACCCCCGCGTGGCCGGAATGCTGGCCGGCTTCGGCGCTCGGCTTTCCGGCATCGCGCCAGATAGCCCCTTCGCCGTGACGTGGCGGGAGCATGTTCGAGAGATCAAGGAGAACCGCAAGTGACGATGCGCACGGCTCGCCTGCAACATCACACCACCCTTACGCCCCAGGTACGGACCGTACTTGGCGAGCTGTACGCGCAGGTACGCGCTGAACTGCTGGAGCACCCGAACTACCGGCTCGACGTGTTTCTGGAGAGGCTGGACCGGCATGGTGCCGAACCAGGGTGGGGTGCTGTCGTCGGGCACGATCCCGCCGACGGAAAGCCCATCGGATACGCCTATGGCAACACCGTGGCTCCGGGAGACCGCTGGCGGAAGAGGATGACCACGCCGGCCCCCGGCAAGTACACCTCGAAGGATGCCATCGCCGTGAAGGAGATCGGCGTGATCCCGGCCTGGCGCGGGATAGGCGTCTCACGACAAATGCACGACGAACTGATGAATCACCGTACGGAGCCCCACACGACGCTCATGGTCAACCCGAGCGCAGGCGACGGCAAGGTCATGCGGCTGTACGAGGGCTGGGGCTACCAGGAAATCGGGGTCGTCCAGCCCTCCCCAGACTCTCCGTGGCTTGTCTGCATGGGGCGGAACACGCACTAGCCGCCGGCTTCCGTCGGAAGGCGCGGGCACACGCCAAGAGGCCCCCACGGAGTGGCCTGGGGGCCTCTGGTGTCTGTCCGCATGACTTCACTCAGCTCGGCGGTACTTCCGTACCGACAGCGTCCGGAACACCGCGATGATCAGCACCGACCAGATGATCGACGCCCATACCGGGTGGACCATGGGCCAGGCGTCGGAGGTGGAGACCCCCGGGTTCCCGAACAGCTTGCGGCACGCCTGCACAGTCGCGCTGAAGGGGTTCCACTCGGCGATCGGTTGGAGCCAGCTGGCCATCTGCGCGGAGTCCACGAACGCGATCGAGATGAACGTGACCGGGAAGAGCCAGATGAGACCGCCGGAGGTCGCCGCCTCCGGTGTGCGGACCGAGAGGCCGATGAGCGCGCCGATCCAGGAGAAGGCGTAGCCGAGGAGGAGCAGCAGTCCGAAGGCGAGGAGCGCCTTGGGGACGCCCTCGTGGATGCGCCAGCCGACGAGGAGGGCGACGATCACCAGGACCACGACGGTCAGCGCGGTCTGCACGAGGTCGGCGAGCGTGCGGCCGGTGAGGACCGCGCCGCGGGCCATCGGGAGCGAGCGGAAGCGGTCGATCAGGCCCTTGTGCATGTCGTCGGCGATGCCGGCGCCCGCGCCGGCCGTGGCGAAGGTGACGGTCTGGGCGAAGATGCCGGCCATCAGGAACTCGCGGTAGGTCTGCGGGTCCGTGCTGCCCCCGACAGTCATCGAGCCGCCGAAGACGAAGCTGAACAGCACCACGAACATGACTGGCTGGAGCAACCCGAAGATCAACATCTCGGGAATCCTGGACATGCGAATCAAGTTCCTGCGGGCGATCACCAGGGAGTCGGCCATCATGCTCATGCGCCCTGCCCCTTCCCAGTGAACGCCCGCTGACCTGCGCTTATACAGCTGCAATGAAACTCAACTCTGCGAACGAGATTCGGGATGCGGCTCATCCGGATCAGGTTGCGCTTGGTGATGACCAGCGAGTCGCTGATCGACTGGGCGATGGCGCCGCGCGTCTTCGGCTTCGCCAAGGTATCGGTCACCGCGGTCACTTGACGGCCTCCTTCTTGCTCGCCTTCTCGTTCGCCTTCGCGTTCGCCTTCTTCTCCGCCTTCGCGTTCGCCTTCTTGTCCTCCTCCTCGCGCTGCTCGGCCGCGTGGCCCGTCAGCGAGATGAAGACGTCGTCGAGGGTGGGGCGGCGCAGGCCGATGTCGTCGATCTCGATGTCGAGGGCGTCCAGGTCGCGGATGACCTCGGCGAGGATCTTGGCGCCGCCGGCGACGGGGACGGTCAGCTTGCGGGTGTGCTCCTCGACGGCGATGTCGCCGTGGCTGATGCCGGCCAGGCCGTAGCGGGCCAGGACCTCGCGGGACTGCGGGATCATGTCGCGGTCGTGGACGACGACCTCGACGCGCTCGCCGCCGGTCTGGGCCTTGAGCTGGTCGGAGGTGCCGCGGGCGATGACGCGGCCGTGGTCGACGACGCAGATGTCGTGGGCGAGGTGGTCGGCCTCCTCCAGGTACTGGGTGGTGAGGAGGAGGGTGGTGCCGCCCGCGACGAGTTCCTGGATGACCTCCCACAGGGCCTGCCGGTTGCGGGGGTCGAGGCCGGTGGTGGGCTCGTCCATGAACATGACGGGCGGGGAGACGACGAGGGCGGCGGCGAGGTCGAGGCGGCGGCGCATGCCGCCGGAGTAGGTCTTGGCGGGGCGGTCGGCGGCGTCCGCGAGGTCGAACCGCTCCAGGAGCTCGCCGGCGCGGGCCTTCGCGGCCCTGCCGTCCATCTGGTAGAGCCGGCCGACCATCCGCAGGTTCTCGCGGCCGGTCAGGTACTCGTCGACGGCCGCGAACTGGCCCGACAGACCGATGGAGCGGCGCACCTCGTTGGGATGTCTGAGCACGTCCAGGCCCGCGACCACCGCCCGGCCGCTGTCGGGTTTGAGGAGCGTGGTGAGCACGCGCACGGTCGTGGTCTTCCCCGCGCCGTTCGGTCCGAGCAGGCCCAGGACGGTGCCCTCGGGCACGTCGAGGTCCACGCCGTCCAGTGCTCGTACGTCGCCGAAGGTCTTCACCAGACCTTCGGCGTGGATCGCGCCTGGCATGTGTGTCTCCCAGCGATTTCCAGCGACTTCCAGCGGATTTGGCTAGATTTGAGAGTTTCTGTCCAAGTCTAGGTACGCCGAGCGGGCAGCGCCCGGCGCGCGAGTGACCTGCACCACACGCTAACGCGATACATCGCGATACACAACCCGTTTGCGACGGCTCCCCGGATCAGCCCAGCACCGTGTACCCCGCGTCCCGCAGCGCCGCAGTGACCTCCTCGCAGTGCTCGGGGCCCTTCGTCTCCAGGTGCAGCTCGACCTCCGCCTCCGTGAGACCGAGCCGCGGATCGGTCCGTACGTGACCGACGTCGAGCACGTTCGCGTCGACCACCGTCAGCACCGCGAGCAGCGTCGCGAGCGTCCCCGGCCGGTCGGTCACCTTCAGGCGAAGGCCGAGATAGCGGCCCGCGGCCGCCATGCCGTGCCGCAGCACCCGCTGCATGAGCAGCGGGTCCACGTTCCCGCCGGACAGCACCGCCACCACCGGCCCCCGCCCGTGGAACGCCTCCGGGTCGGCGAGCAGCGCCGCCACCGTGCTCGCGCCGGCCGGTTCGACGACGAGCTTCGCCCGCTCCAGGCAGAGCAGCAGCGCCGAGGAGAGCGCGTCCTCGGAGACGGTGCGCACCTCGTCCACGTACTCCTGGACGAGCCCGAAGGGCACGTCGCCGGGCCGCCCCACCTTGATGCCGTCCGCCATCGTGACCGGCGCGTCGATCGCCACCGGGTGCCCGGCCGCGAGCGAGGGCGGGTACGCCGCCGCGCCCTCCGCCTGCACGCCGACCACCCGCACGTCGGGCCGCACCGACTTCACCGCGAGCCCGATCCCCGCCACCAGACCGCCGCCGCCGACCCCGACCAGGATCGTCCGCACCTCGGGGCACTGCTCCAGGATCTCCAGGCCGACGGTGCCCTGTCCGGCGATGATGTCGGGGTGGTCGAAGGGGTGGATGAAGACCGCGCCGGTCTCCCGCGCGTACTCCTCGGCGGCCGCCAGGGTCTCGTCCACCACGTGTCCGTGCAGCCGCACCTCCGCCCCGTACTCCCGGGTCGCCGCCACCTTCGGCAGCGGGGCGCCCACCGGCATGAAGACCGTCGCGTGCACGCCGAGCAGGTGCGAGGCCAGCGCCACGCCCTGCGCGTGGTTGCCGGCCGAGGCGGCGACCACCCCGGCCGCCCGCTGCTCGGGCCGGAGCCCCGCGATCCGTACGTACGCGCCGCGCAGCTTGAACGAGCCGGTGCGCTGCAGGTTCTCGCACTTGAGGTGCACCGGCGTGCCCACCAGCGACGACAGATGGCGGCTGCCCTCCATCGCGGTCACCCGGGCCACCCCGCCCAGCATCTTCTGCGCCCCGCGGACGTCGTCGAGGATCAGCGGCGGGTGCGGCGCGTGGTGCGCGGGCCGCGGCCGGCCGTGGCTCGGGAAGTGGCTCAGAGGGTGAAAGGGGTCTGGCGTACCGAAGCTCATGACCGCAGTCTCGCAGCTCACGCGGGCCCGGGCCGCCCGGCGAGCGGCCGCCGTGCCCCGTTCGAATCCGGTTCGCGCAGCGCCGGTACGGACCGGGTCCCGTCCGCGTACTCTGTCCCCCACCGACCGCACCGAACACACCGAACATCCACCTGAACCCACCGTCCCCGCACAGGAGAGCCACCACAGCCATGCCCACGTCCCAGGACATGACGACTGAGCTCGACCCCGGTCTCCTCGACGCCCTCCAGCACCAGGTGGCCGTCTTCGCCCGGCGGGCCGAGCAGACCCGGCTCGGCGGCACCGGGCAGCTGCGCAACTCCATGGACCGCGCCGCCTATCTGCTGCTCAACCGACTCGACCAGGAAGGCCCGATGGGCGTGAAGGCGCTCGCCGCCGGCATGGGCATCGACTCCTCCACGGTCACCCGCCAGGTCGCCCCGCTCGTCGACACCGGCCTGGTCAAGCGCACCTCGCACCCCGAGGACGGGCGCGCCGTGGTGCTCCAGCTGTCGCCGCGCGGCCAGGCCCGCCTGGAGGAGGTCCGCACCTCGCGCCGCCAGCTGATGGCGGAGGTCACCGACGGCTGGACGCCCGCCGAGCGGGAGTCCTTCTGCACGCTGCTCACGCGCTTCAACTCGGCGCTCTCCGCACGCCAGTCGGGCCTGCCGGCCGCCAAGGACGAGTCCGCACCGAAGTCCGTGCCGAACTCTTGACCACAGCCGCGCGCTGATCTCATATGAGGACGTGCGCGAGTCGAACAGCAGCCATACCGGCCACCTAGCCGAAAACACCGCTCGCACCCGGGAGTTCCACGCGTTCGTCGCCGGGGCGTCGGGCCGGCTGCTGCATGTCGCGACCCTGCTCACCGCCGAGCAGGCCCACCGCAACCCGCTCGCCCAGGGGCTGCTGACCGGCGCCCTCGCGCACACCTACGCGCACTGGGACCGGTTGCGCGGCGAGGACCCGTACCAGCGCACCCGTTCCGAACTCGCCCTGCGCTTCGCCCGCACGGCCTGGCGCTACCAGCGCGGCCGGGGCGGGGTGCTCGCCGCGCTCACGCCGCAGGAGCGGCTCGTCGTGGTGCTCCGGCTGCACGAGGGGGTCGCCGAGGAGCAGACCGCGGCCCTGCTCGGACTGCCCGAGGAGCGGATCCGGGCCGTCTGCGCCCGCTCCGTGAGCCAGCTGCGGGAGGCGTCGTGAACCGTCACGAGCGCAAGGAGGACGAGGTCCGCCGGCTGATGGAGACCGGGCGGCACCCGCACGTGCCGGGCGACCTCGCCGCCCGGGCCGTGGCCCGCGGCACCCGGCTGCTGCGCCGGGACCGGATCGTCCGCCGCATCGGGTGGGCGCTGCTCGCGCTGGCGGTCGTCGCGTTCGTCGTCTGGGCGTCGGTGGTGCGGCCCTGGGAGGTGCCGCCGGCCGGGACGACGCCCCCGCTCGAAGGCTTCTGAGAACGGACCTAGCCTGGAACCAGGAGCTTGTACGGGGCTTGACAGGAGGTCGACATGGCCAGGAAAGCAACCGACTGCCGGGACTTCCCCAGCGTCTCCAACTGCACGATGTACATGTCGGGCGAGGAGGACGAACTCCTGAAGGCGGCCCTCCAGCACGTGATCTCCGTGCACGGGCACACCGACAGCCCGCAGCTGAGGGAGGACGTCAAGGCGAGCATGAAGGACCCGGTGCCCGGCTCCTGAACGCGCGCGGGCCGGGCCCCTCCGCGGGGACCCGGCCCGAACCCGTGACCCGGTACGAGGACTAGCCCAGCGCCTCGCGCAGGTCCGCCAGCAGGTCGTCCACGTTCTCGATGCCGACCGACAGGCGCACCAGGTCCGCCGGGACCTCCAGGGCGGAGCCGACGACGCTCGCGTGCGTCATGCGGCCCGGGTGCTCGATGAGCGACTCGACGCCGCCGAGGGACTCGCCCAGGGTGAAGAGCTTGGCGCGGTTGCAGACCTGGACGGCCGCCTCCTCGCCGCCCGCGACGCGGAAGGAGATCATGCCGCCGAAGGCACGCATCTGCTTGGCCGCGATCTCGTGGCCCGGGTGCTCCGGCAGGCCCGGGTAGAGGACCTGGGTGACCTTCGGGTGCTGGGTCAGCATCTCGGTGATCTTGCCGGCGTTCTCGGTGTGCCGGTCCATGCGCACGGCGAGCGTCTTGATGCCGCGCAGCACGATCCAGGAGTCGAACGGGCCGGCCACCGCGCCCATCGCGTTCTGGTGGTACGCCAGTTCCTCGCCGAGCTCCGCGTCGGCCGCGATCAGGGCGCCGCCGACGACGTCGGAGTGGCCGCCCATGTACTTGGTGAGCGAGTGCACGACGACGTCCGCGCCGAGCGACAGCGGCTGCTGCAGGTACGGCGAGGCGAAGGTGTTGTCGACGACGAGCTTCACCCCGGCCTGGCGGGCGACGCCCGCGACGGCCTCGATGTCGGTGATGCCGAGCAGCGGGTTGGACGGGGTCTCCACCCAGATCAGCTTGGTGCGCTCGTTGATGGCGCCGCGCACCGACTCGATGTCGGAGGTGTCGGCGACGGAGAAGTCGACGCCCCAGCGCTGGACGACCTTCGCGAAGAGGCGGAAGGTGCCGCCGTACGCGTCGTTGGGGATGACGACGTGGTCGCCGGGCACCAGCAGGGTGCGCAGCAGGCAGTCCTCGGCGGCGAGGCCGGAGGCGAAGGCGAGGCCGCGGCGGCCGCCTTCGAGGGCGGCGAGGTTCTCTTCCAGGGCGGTACGCGTGGGGTTGGCGCTGCGGCTGTACTCGTAACCGCCACGGAGCCCGCCCACACCGTCCTGCTTGTAGGTGGACACCTGGTAGATGGGCGGGACGACCGCGCCGGTCAGCGGGTCGGCGGTGTTGCCCGCGTGGATGGCGCGGGTCTCGAAGCTCTGGTGGGTGTGCTGGTCGCTCATGGGTCAGGAGCGTAGTCCTGAGACGGCCCCCTCGCCGCCTCCTGTCTCATCGGCCGTCTCATCGTGTGTCCCGAGGGAGCCCCATGGGTTCTCCATGGGGCTCCCTTGGGGTTTCCATGGGGTCCTGGACAATGGGGGACATGGATTTCCTCTGGTTCCTCATCGCGCTCGGGATGCTCTGCTTCGCCCTGGGTCCCCTCGTGCTGCGCCGCCGCCGTGGCGGCATCCAGGTGGTGGCGCCGGGCTCGCCCGACGCGGCGGACCCGGAGGCGTACGGATTCCTGCGCCAGGAGGAGCAGGACGTGCGGCTGCCCGGGCCGGACCGGGACCTCCTCGACGTGCTCGACGTCGTACAGGCCACGCAGGACTGGCGGGCCGCCTCGCAGCTGCTGCTGGGGACCGAGAAGGAGGGCGAGGTGCGCTGGCAGCGCGTCCAGGCGTTCGCGGGCGCGGCGTCGCTGGAACTGGCCGAGCGGCCGGGCGTCGGCGGCGCCTGGCTGCGCTCGTGGCGGGCGGAGGCGCCCGAGGACCCGGGCGGCGCGCAGGTCTACGCGGAGTTCCTGGTGCAGCAGGCGTGGCGCACCTCGGCGGCCGGCGCGCAGGACTTCAGGATCATCCTGGAGGAGGCGCGGGCCGCGTGCGAGCAGGCGGCGCTGCTGGCTCCGGGCGACCCCGTGCCGTACGTCTGCGAGCTGGCCGTGGCGCGCGGACTCGGCTACTCCGCGGAGGAGTTCGACCGGCTGTGGGCCAAGGTCATCGACCGCGCGCCGGAGCACATGGGGGCGCATCTGGCCGCGCTGCACTACTGGTGCGAGAAGTGGCACGGGTCGCGCGAGGACGCCGACCGTTTCGCGACGTCGGCGGCGGCGCGCGCGCCGCGGGGCTCGCTGCTGGCCGCGCTGCCGCTGTTCTCCGTCTTCGAGAACCGGCCGGAGATCGTGGTCGGCGTCGACTTCTACCGCACGGCGGTGGTGACGAAGGCCGTCGAGGGTGCGATGTACGCGGTGCACTCGGCCCGGCCGGACGACCCGATGCTGGCGCACGTCCGGCACCTCCTCGTGCACTTCCTGGTCGGCGCCGACCGCTGGGCCGAGGCGATGCACCTGCTGGTGCGCGTCGACGGGTACGTGGGCGCGCTGCCGTGGACGCTGAGCGAGGACCCGGCGGCGGCGTACACGGTGGTGCGGAACCTGGTGGTGGCCGGGTACGAGGCGAACGGCGGGAGCCCGGCGACGCTGCCGCGGTAGGGGCCTTCCGGGGAACACGGTGGGCGCGGGAGGTGTTGTGCCTGTCGCGCCGAACGCAGGGCCGAACGCCGAGGAGAGATGCCGCATGTTCCTGTCCCGCACCCCCGTCCTCCCCACACCCGAGCAGGCCCTGCGCGGGCGCGACGAGCCCGCCTTCGCCGTCCCGGAGCGCCACACGGTCCTCGGCACCCCGCTCCTCGGCCCCTACCCGGAGGGCTTCGAGGTCGCCGACTTCGGCCTGGGCTGTTTCTGGGGCGCCGAGCGCAAGTTCTGGCAGACCGAGGGCGTCTACACGACCCTGGTCGGCTACCAGGGCGGCTTCACGCCGAACCCGCTGTACGAGGAGGTGTGCTCCGGCCTCACGGGCCACACCGAGGTCGTCCGTGTCGTCTTCGACCCGTCCGTCGTCCCGTACGAGCGGCTCCTCAAGCTCTTCTGGGAGTCCCACGACCCCACCCAGGGCTTCCGCCAGGGCAACGACGTCGGCACTCAGTACCGCTCGGCCGTCTACACCCACACCCCCGAGCAGGCCGCCACGGCCGAGGCCTCCCGCGACGCCTACCAGCGCGTCCTGACCGGCTCCGGCTACGGCGAGATCACCACGAAGATCCTCCCGGCCGAGGGCCGCACCTTCTACCCGGCCGAGGCGTATCACCAGCAGTACCTGGACAAGAACCCGGCGGGCTACTGCGGAATAGGCGGGACGGGTGTGTCGTGCCCGGTCGGGGTGGCGCGGGCGGATGGCTGACGGCTGTCCTGGCGGTCGGCGCGGCCTGCCACCAGCAGGTAGAGGCTCGCGCCGGCCGCGAGCGACCAGCTCGACACCCAGAGGAGCTGCAGGCCTAGGCCGAGGCCCGCGGCGAAGCCGAGGAAACCGCCCGTCACCATGACGGCGGCGACCCGATGCCGTCGCGCACCGGCACTCCACTCACGGCGCAGCCAGCTGCCCCGCCGCCATTGGCCCCACACGGCCAGGGCGACGCCGACGAGCATGAACAAGGCGAACGGCAGGGGCATCGGCGGCGAATCGGTGAGCGCCTCCCCACGGCCCACCTGGCGCACCCCCAGGAACAGGAGGAGCGGACCCATCAGCGCGAACACTCCGGCCAGGACGCGCACGAAGCGCACGCCCGGAGGCCGCCGCCAGAACGGCTCGCCGAACGACACGGATCGCGTCGACATCGCGTGCATACGATGTGCCGCGCCCCGGAAGTTCGTCGCCACCACTACGCCGTAGCACTCCATCCAGACTCCGGCCATCAGCGCGTACAACCCGCCGCCCCCGCCACTGCCCGCCATCCCGGCTCCTCCCCTTGCCGTCGGTGACCGTACGCCCGGGCGCGGGCCCACTTCGATGCCGAAAGCAGGCAGTGTTCGGGCCCGGTTGGCTGCCGCGCCCGTACCTCACGCCCCGCACGTCGCCAGTGAGCACCACCGTCTGCGCCCCGACTCGTCCAGGAAGAGCCAGCCGCAGTCCGGGCTCGGGCAGGCGCGGAGGGTGAGGCGGCGGGGGGTGGTGAGGAGGTCGGCGGCGGTGCGGGCGACGGCTCGGGTGGGGAGGTCGAGGCCCGCGGCCGGGGCCTGGCGCCACTGGGCGAGGCCGTCGGGGGCGAGGGTGAGGACGGCGGTGCGGGCGGCGGTCTGGGCGGCGGTGGCGACCGTGCGGAAGGCGCGGGTGTCGGCCGGGTCGGTCAGGCAGGCGTAGAGGGCGGAGCGGAAGGCGCGGGCCCGGTCGAGGGCGGCGGCGGCCTCGTCGGGGCGGGCGGCGGCCTCCTTGAGGAGGCGGTCGACCTGGGCGTCGTCGGCGAGGTCGTGGTGGCCGGCCCAGACGGCGAGGGTGTCGTAGCGGCGCAGCCAGTCGGAGCCCGGGATGGCCGGGGCGCGGTGCCAGCCCGCGTAGGTGTTGCAGAACTCCAGGGCGGGGTGGCCGCCGATGGTCCACGGCAGCCACTGGTCGCGGACCCGGACCGCGTAGAGCGGGGACGGCGGCCGGTCGAGGCGCGGGTCGGCGGCGAGGATCCGGTCGTGCAGGGTGGTGAGCGCGGGGCCGGGTTCGATGCCGAGCTCGGTGACGAGGTGGCGGCGGGTGGCGCGGTACAGCTCAAGTGCCTCGGTCTGCCGGCCGGCCCGGTAGAGCGCGGTCATCTGGGCGGCCACCAGCCGTTCCCTGCCCGGGAGTTCGGCGGCGAGCGGGGTCAGGTCGGCGAGCACCTTTTCGTGCAGGCCCATGGTCAGCTGGGCCTCGGCGCGCTGTTCCAGGGTGGTCAGGCGCAGTTCGGCGAGCCGTCCGCCGAGCCGGTCCCGCAGCGTCTCGTCGGCCAGGCCGTCGAGGAGCGGGCCGCGCCAGAGGGCGAGCGCCCGGTCGTGGCAGCGGAGTTGTTCGCCGGGGTCGCCGGCGACGGCGGCCTGGCCGACGAGGTCGAGGAACTCCCGTACGTCCACGGTGTGGCCGGACGCGTCGATCGCGTAGCCGTCGTGGCGGGTCTCGACGGTCACGCCGTACGGCCTGAGCGCGGCCCGCACCCGGCCGACGTACGTGTGCAGGGTGGCCCGTGCGGCGGCGGGCGGGGCGCCGTTCCACAGCAGGTCGGCGAGGCGGGCGGTGGGGACGGGCCGGCCCGCGTCGAGCAGCAGGATCGCGAGCAGGCACCGCTCCTGACGGCGGCGGCCGAGCGGCACGCGCACGCCCTCGTGGCGGGCCTCGAAGGGGCCGAGGAGGGTGAAGTCCATGGTGCGGGTCACCTTAGGGCGACTGGTCAGGTTGTGGTCAGGGGGCGGGCGGAAAGTGTGGCGAAGGCGCCGGCCGGCGGCGCCGACCACCCTTCTTTTCGAGGAGTTTCCTTGCGACGGATCCTTGTCCCCCTCGTCTCCATCGGCGCTGTCGGCGCCGCCCTCCTCACCACCGCCGCCCCGGCCGGCGCCACCGCCACCGCCACCGGCACGCCCACCGCCACCACCATCGCCACCGCCGACGGCTGGGAGCCCGCGCCCTCCTCCGCCTGGTCCTACCCCGCCGGCGCGCGCTGCGACTTCGCCGTCCAGGGCGCGCCCGTGGTCGACGAGGTCGTGCGCCGCACGATCGGCGTCCAGGAGGACGGCACCAAGGTCGTCGAGTACAAGGGCGACCTCGTCGTCCGCGTCCTCAACCCCGCGACCGGAACGACCTACGACGCCGACGCGAGCGGCCGCGCCCTGGTCGAGCTCCACCCCGACCACTCGCAGACGTGGTACGTGGTCGGCCCGATCCTGGCCGGCTTCGCCGAGGGCGGCGGCAACGTCCCGCGCGGCCTCTACACGGTCGACGGCGCCTACACCCTGGAGGTCTCGCCCACCGGCTACAAGACGCTGACCTTCCTGCACGGCTCGACCGACTCGCTCTGCGAGAAGGTCGCCTGACACACGTCCGGCCCGGCGTCACACCCACAGCAGGATCGCGGCGCCCGGGGCGTCCGGCGTGTGCAGCATCGTCACGCGGTACGCCCGGGCGCCTCCTCCGGGCCCGTGCGCCTCGACCGTGCGGGAGGTGAAGACGCCCACCGAGCGGCAGGCCCACCAGTCGGCCAGGTCGGGCCGTTCGGCGGCGAGCAGCGTGGTCAGAGTACGCAGGCTGGGGTCGTCGGGGCGGGCGTCGGCGCGGGTGCGGACGTGGCGGTAGAGGTCGACGGCGAGCGGGCGCCAGGCGGGGAGGATGCGCTGGTGGGCGGGGTCGGCGACGAGCTGGAGCAGCAGGTTGCGGCGCGGCGCCGGCAGGCGCGCGGGGTCGGGCAGGAGGCTGCTGTACGCGTCGTTCCAGGCCGTGATGGCGAGGGCGCCGTCCAGGAGCACCGCCGGGCTGTCCGGCCAGCTCGCCAGGAGGCCCGCCAGGTCCGCGCCCTCCGGTCCGGGCTCCGGCTCGGGCGCCGCGTACCCGGCGAGCCGCAGCACGTGCGCCCGCGCGTCGGGGTCGAGGCGCAGGGTGCGGCCGACGGCCTCCAGGACCTCGCGGGAGGTCTCCACCCGCCCCTGCTCCAGCCACGTGTACCAGGCGACGCCCACCCCGGACAGGGCCGCCACCTCCTCGCGCCGCAGCCCCGGGGTGCGGCGCCGGCCGGTCACCGGAAGCCCGAGTTCACCCGGCCCGAGACGCTCTCGATGGGCCCGCAGGAAACCGCCGAGCTCACGGCGGCGGGCGAGCCTGTGAGTGTCGGTCACAGCATGAACGCCTTTCTGGTCGCAGGCCGTTCGCCCCGCGAGGCTCGCTCCCATGAGCGAAGACACGACCGTCCTGTGGCGGCTCAACAACGACTCGTCCGGCCTGACTTCCCCCCGCGCCCTGATCCGCGTCTTCACGCGGCCCGGGACCCTGGAGGAGCTGACGGCGCGCTACGAACGCGTCCAGGGCGTGCGACGCGACATGTGGTTCACGTATCCGGAGATGCGGCTCGCCCTCGCCGTGGTCGGCGGCTTCCTCCTCGTGGAGGGCGAGGCGGCGGATCTGGCGCCGTTCCGGGACGTGCACGGCACGCTGCTCGTGAACGACGCGGGCGCGCACCTGCGGCGGCTGCTCGCGGAGGGCGGCGAGGTGCTCGACCCCCTGCGCCCGGTGCCGACCGGCTCCGGCTTCACGGCCCGGCACCCGGACGGCACGGTGGTGGAGTACGTCGAGCACCGCCCGGACGCACGCGGCCGCTGAACCGGCGACCGGCCGGAGTCCCGTGGTCGCTTGATCGGCGGCCGCCCGCCCGGACTCCCGCGATCGCCGCGCCGATCGCCACCCGCCCGGACTCCCGCGGTCGGCGCCGGTCGCCGCCCGCCCTCACACGGTCGCCGCGCCGGTCGCCGCCCTGAGCGCCGCGGCCGTGGCGGCGGCCTCGTACCCCTCCGGGACGCCGTCGACGATCAGGACGTCGCCGGCCATGTGGCGGGTGCGGAGCGGGATCAGCTCCTGGTAGGGCTCGGAGTCGTACCAGGCGCGGGCGTCCTCGTACGTCGGGAAGCCGATGATGACGACGGCGCCGGGCCAGCTGCCCTCGCGGACCTCGCGGGCGGGGGCGCCGTGGACGAGGAAGCGGCCGCCGAAGGGGTCCAGGGTGGCCTGGATGCGCTCCATGTAGACGAAGACCTCCTCGTCGAGGACGGGCTTCGGGTGCAGGTTTCCGATGGCGTATGCGGTCATGGGAACAGCGTGCCGGGCATGCCGTACGGGGTCGATTACCTCGGACGTCATGCCCTGGACGTCATGCCCTGGACGCCATGCCCGGGGCGTCATGCCCGGGACGTCATGCCGGTACGTCATGCCCCGGCGCCGTACAGGACCAGCGGTCAGATCGTCGACGCGTCGATCACGAAGCGGTAGCGCACGTCGGACGCGACGACCCGCTCGTACGCCTCGTTGACCTGGTCCGCGGTGATCAGCTCGATCTCCGCGCCCAGGCCGTGCGCGGCGCAGAAGTCGAGCATCTCCTGGGTCTCCGCGATGCTGCCGATCATCGAGCCGGCCAGCGTCTTGCGGCCGACGATGAGGGAGAAGAGGGCGACCTTGACGGGCTCCTCCGGGGCGCCGACGTTGACCATCGTGCCGTCGGGCTTGACGAGGCTCAGGTAGGCGTTGAAGTCGAGCGGCGCGGAGACGGTGGAGATCACCAGGTCGAAGCTGCCGCGCAGGGCGGTGAAGGTCTCCGGGTCGCTGGTGGCGTAGTAGTGGTCGGCGCCCAGCTTGAGGGCGTCCTCCTGCTTCTTCAGGGACTGGCTGAGCACGGTCACCTCGGCGCCGAGCGCGTGGGCGATCTTGACGCCCATGTGGCCGAGGCCGCCGAGGCCGACGATGGCGACCTTCTTGCCGGGGCCGGCCTGCCAGTGGGTGAGCGGCGAGTAGAGGGTGACGCCGGCGCAGAGCAGCGGCGCGGCGGCGTCGAGCGGGATGCCCTCGGGGATGCGGAGGGTGTAGTTCTCGTCGACGACGATGTGGGTGGAGTAGCCGCCGTAGGTCGGCTCCCCGTTCTTGTCGAGGTCGTTGTACGTGGAGGTGCCCTTGCCGGTGCAGTACTGCTCCAGGCCCTGCCGGCACTGCTCGCACTCGCGGCAGGAGTCGACGAAGCAGCCGACGCCGACGCGGTCGCCGACCCGGTGCTTGGTGACGCCGGCGCCGACCTCGGTGACGATGCCGGCGATCTCGTGACCGGGGACCATCGGGAAGATGCCCTCGCCCCAGCCGTTGCGGGCCTGGTGGATGTCGGAGTGGCAGATGCCGACGTACTTGATCTCGATCAGGACGTCGTGCTCGCCCACCGGCCGGCGCGGCACGGTGGTGCGGACGAGGGGGGCGTTGGCGGCGGGGGCGGCGATGGCGGAGACGTTCGTGGTCATGGCGGCAAGCCTGCCGGATCGTTCCGCCGGCACCCAGACCACTGTTCTGCCTACGACCGCTGTTCCTACCACTGGCAGGGTCAGGAACGTACGTCCAGTGGCAGGCCCGAGCGGGAATACTTGGGACGCATGGACCTCAGTGCCGAACTCAGCGAATTCCTCCGCTCACGGCGTGCCCGGCTCAAGCCGCAGGACGTGGGGCTGCCCGAGTTCGGGCGCCACCGCCGGGTGCCGGGCCTGCGCCGGGAGGAGCTGGCGCAGCTGGCCGGGGTGTCGGTGGCGTACTACACCCGTCTCGAACAGGGCAACGGGCGGAACGTGTCCATGGAGGTCCTCGACGCGATCGCGCGGGCCCTGCGGCTCAGCGACACCGAGCGTGCCCACCTCACGCATCTCGCCCGGCCGACCGTGAAGAAGCGGCAGCGCGCGATGAGCCGCCCGCAGCAGGTCCGGCCCGGCCTGACACAGCTCCTGGACGCCATGGAGGGCGTCCCGGCCCTGGTCGTCGGGCGGCGGATGGACGTCCTGGCCTGGAACCGGATGGCGCGGGCCCTGTTCGGCGACTTCCCCGCCTGGGAGCCGCGCGACCGGAACATGGCCCGGATGGTCTTCCTCGACGCGAACGCGCGCGATCTGTACGTCGACTGGGAGTGCAAGGCCGTCGAGGTGGTGAGCGTGCTGCGGCTGTGCGCGGGGCTCTACCCGGACGACCCGGAGCTGATGGCCCTGGTCGGCGAGTTGTCGGTGCGCAGCGAGGAGTTCCGCTCGCTGTGGGCGGCGCACACGGTGACCGACAAGGGGCACGGCAGGAAGCGGCTGCGGCATCCGCTGGTGGGCGAGATGACGCTGCAGTACGAGTCGCTGAAGGTGTCCGGCGACGACCCGGACCTGGTGCTCGTCACGTACCACGCGGAGCCGGGCTCACCGGCGGCGGACGCGCTGCGGCTGCTCGCGCAATGGGGCGTGGACGAGCCCGTGGACGTACCGGACGACGCGCAGCAGAGCGTACGGAAGGACGCGCCGAAGTAGCCGGGCGTACGAAGCGGCCCCCGCACCGGGTCCGGAGCGGGGGCCGCTTCACGCGTGCCTACGGCTGCCCGTACGGGTCAGAGGGCCGAACCGGCCTTCCACTCCGACCAGCTCAGGTTCCAGCCGTTCAGGCCGTTGTCGGGCGCGATCGTCTTGTCCGCCGAGTTCTTGACGATGACGACGTCGCCGACCATCGAGTGGTCGAACATCCACGCCGCCTGCTGGTTCGGGTCGCCGGCGCCCTTGACGTCGGCGAGGCCCACGCAGCCGTGGCTGGTGTTCACGCTGCCGAAGATCGAGCGCGCGCCCCAGTAGTTGCCGTGGATGAAGGTGCCGGACGTGGACAGGCGCATGGCGTGCGGCACGTCCTTGATGTCGTACTCGCCCTTGCCGTCGGAGTCGGTGAAGCCGACGGTGGCGCCGTTCATCCGGGTCTCCTTGAACTTCTCGGAGATCACCATCTGACCGTTGTAGGTGGTGTTCTGCGGGGAGCCGGCGGAGATCGGGATGGTCTTGATCGTCTTGCCGTCCTGCGTGACGGTCATCGTCTTGGTCTTGACGTCGACCGTCGAGACCTGGTTGCGGCCGATCTTGAAGGTGACCGTCT
This sequence comes from Streptomyces sp. NPDC004788, assembly GCF_053601115.1. NCBI lineage: Bacteria > Bacillati > Actinomycetota > Actinomycetes > Kitasatosporales > Streptomycetaceae > Streptomyces > Streptomyces sp. NPDC004788. Next base: position 93,172 of record NZ_JBSGBF010000004.1, on the reverse strand, counting down.
TCTGCTGGACGCCGTAGACGCCCTTCGCGCCCTCGACGCCGTCGAGGTTCAGCTTCATGGTGACGGTCGAGCCCTCGGCCCAGTAGTTCTCCGGGCGGAAGTCGAGCCGCTGCGAGTTGAACCAGTGGCCGACGACCTCCTGGCCGGAGGTGGAGGTGACCTTGATGCCGCCCTGGACGGCCTTCTTGTCGGTGATCGCCTTGTTGAAGTTGATCGAGACCGGCATGCCGACGCCGACGGTCGAACCGTCCTCCGGCGTGAAGTTGCCGATGAAGCTGTTGGCCTGCGAGACGGTGGTGAAGGAGCCGTTCTCGTGCGCCTCCAGGCCGTCGGCGTCCTTCGCGGTCGCGGCGATCTTGTAGACCGTCGCGCGCTTGAGCTGGACGCTCGGCTGCCAGCTGAGGCCGTCGGCCGCTATCTCGCCCTTGACGGCCTCGCCCTCGGCGGAGGTCATGGTGACCTCGGTGAGCTTGCCGTCGGTGACGGTGACCTTGGCGTCGTTGTTGATCGAGGCGTTCTGCGAGCCGTTCTTCGGCGAGATGGTGATCTGCGCCTTCGACGTCTTCTGCGCGGCGGCCTCGTCGACCTGAGCCTGTGACTGCGGGCTCTGCGAGGCGTCGGCACTGCCGCCCTTGTCGCCGTCGTTGCACGCCGAGAGCACCAGCACGCCGCCGAGCACCGCGGCTGCGGCCGCCAGGCCCCTACGGCGCTTGCCGTCCGTCATCACACGCTTCTCCATCGTCGCCGATTACCTGCCACTTCCCACTGAAACACCGTTGAGCACCCGTCCGGTTGCCTTCCCCGGCGGTTTGTGGGGAACACCACTGATCAACACGCGCCTGCGGGGCATTCGGTTCCCGGCCCCTCCCCGGCACAGGCGAGGGCCCCGGGACGCGGCCGTCCCGGGGCCCTTCCCCGCAGTCCGGGGCGGGTCAGGTGCGGTTGGGTTCGTCGTCCTCCCACCCACCATCTTCGTCGTCGAGCTCCCACTCCATCGCATCGGGGTCGTACTCGATCTCCTCGCTGCTCCAGGACGCCTGCGCGACCTCGACGCCGGGCACGGTGGCGACCACGTCGAAGGGCTCCACGAGGTACGCGAGGGCCTCGGCGCTGTCCTCGGCGACGGCGGCCCGGGCGTGCGTGCGCTCCTCCTCCGGCAGGGCCGGGTCGGCGTCGATCCGGACGGCGGCGGCGTCGGCCAGCTCGGCGGGGCCGTCGATCTCCAGGACGAGATCGATGCGAAGCCGCACATAGCGTGATGTCTCGGAAGTGCTCATGGCCGGAGCGTAGAGCGCCGGACGGCCTCGGCTTTCCCGCGACCCGGTGTGTTCATTAGCATCGGCGCACCCACCGATTCGGGATGCCGGTCACGGCTTCCTTTCGGGGTGTCAATTCACGGTTCCGCAAGGGGGATCGAAAGAACGTGTCCGTCGCCCGACGCCCGCTGCTCACCGCCACCGCCGCGGGGACACTGCTCTGCGCGCTGTGGTTCGTGCCGAACGCGAACGCCACCGGCGAGGGCGGCAGATCGGACGCCCCGCAGTCGTCGGTGGCGGACGACCAGGACCAGGGCCGGCTCGCGGAGACCGGTGGCCTGAGCACGACGCCGTACATCCTGGGCGGGACGCTGTTCCTGGGCACGGGCGCGGGCTTCGTGACGCTGGCGATGCGGCGCGGCGGCCGGGCCTCCTGACCGACGCATGCGCAGGGGTCACCCCCGGCGCCCGGGCCTCCTGACCGACCGCATGCGCAGGGGCCGCCCCGGCGATCGGGCCTCCTGACCGACCGCATGCGCAAGGGTCACCCCCGGCGCCCGGGCCTCCTGACCGACCGCATACGGAAGGGCCGCCCCCGGCGATCGGGGACGGCCCTTCCGTACGGGACGGTCGCGTTACGCCAGCGGTCCGGTGACCGGCTCGACGGCGGCGACCACGCGGCCCTCGCGGACGAAGGCGTCGGCGGCGGCCAGGTCGGGCGCGAGGAAGCGGTCCGGGCCGGGGCCCTCGACGCCGGCGGCGCGCAGCGCCTCGATGACGGCGGCGGAGGCCGGCGCCGGGGCCAGACCGTGGCGCAGCTCGATGCCGCGGGTGGCGGCGTACAGCTCGACGGCGATGACCCGGTTGAGGTTGCCGATGGCGGTGCGCAGCTTGCGGGCGGCGGACCAGCCCATGGAGACGTGGTCCTCCTGCATCGCCGAGGACGGGATGGAGTCGGCGGAGGCCGGGACGGCGAGCCGCTTCATCTCGCTGACCAGGGCGGCCTGCGTGTACTGGGCGATCATCAGGCCGGAGTCGACGCCGGCGTCGTCCGCGAGGAACGGCGGCAGGCCGTGCGAGCGGTTCTTGTCGAGGAGCCGGTCGGTGCGACGCTCGGCGATGGAGGCGAGGTCGGCGGCGGCGATCGCGAGGAAGTCGAGGACGTACGCGACGGGGGCGCCGTGGAAGTTGCCGTTGGAGCGGACCGTGCCGTCGGCGAGGACGACCGGGTTGTCGACGGCGGCGGCCAGCTCGCGCTCGGCGACGGTCCGGGCGTGCGCCATGGTGTCGCGGCCGGCGCCGGCGACCTGCGGGGCGCAGCGCACCGAGTAGGCGTCCTGGACGCGCGGGGCCTCGCCGCTCTGGTAGTGCCCGGTGAGCTCGGAGCCCTTGAGCACGGCCAGCATGTTGGCGGCGGAGGCGGCCTGGCCGGGGTGCGGGCGGATGGCGTGCAGCTCGGGCTCCAGGACCTTCTCGGTGCCGAGGAGGGCTTCGAGGGAGAGCGCGGCGGTGACGTCGGCCGACTTGTAGAGGACGTCGAGGTCGGCGAGGGCCATGATCAGCATGCCGAGCATGCCGTCGGTGCCGTTGAGGAGGGCGAGGCCCTCCTTCTCCTTCAGCACGACGGGCTCGATGCCGGCGGCGGCGAGCAGCTCGCCGGCGGGCTTGACCACGCCGTCGGGGCCCTCGGCGTCGCCCTCGCCCATGAGCGCGAGCGCGCAGTGGGAGAGCGGCGCGAGGTCGCCGGAGCAGCCGAGCGAGCCGTACTCGTGGACGACCGGGGTGATGCCCGCGTTGAGCACGTCGGCCATGGTCTGGGCGACCTCGGGGCGGACGCCGGTGTGGCCGGAGGCGACCGTCTTGAGCCGCAGGAACATCAGCGCGCGGACGACCTCGCGCTCGACCCGCGGGCCCATGCCGGCGGCGTGCGAGCGGACGATGTTGCGCTGCAGCTGGGTGCGGAGGTCGTGGCCGATGTGCCGGGTGGCGAGCGCACCGAAGCCGGTGGAGACGCCGTAGACCGGCTCGGGCTGGGCGGCGAGCGCGTCGATGCTCGCGCGGGCGGTGGCGAGCGCCTTGACGGCGTCGGATGACAGCTCGACGCGCGCGCCGTGGCGGGCGACGTCGATGACGTCCTGCGGGGTGGTGCCGGACGTCCCAAGGACGACAGTCTGCATATCCATATTCAGCACCCTACGGACTGAAGAGCAACATGTCACTAGTCGGCCGGAAGTCGACCGTGGGTTCGGTCTCAGTCTGCGGCAACGGGGGCGAGGAGGCCGGTCCAGTCCTGGGCGGCGGCCCAGTCGGCGAAGGTGTGCCAGCCGACCTCGGGGTACGCGCGGCGCAGGCCGGCGACGTCCACGGCCAGGCCGTGCTCGGCGAAGTACGTGAACATCGCCGCGAGGTCGGTGGAGTACCTGCGCACGACGTCGACGGGCACCTCGTGATGGACGATGGGCCGTCCGGCCGCAGCGGCCAGGACCCGCGCCATGGCGTCGGGCGTCAGCTCGTCGGAGGCGATGTCGATCCGCCGCCCGGCGAACTCCGCGGGGCGGCGGAGGGCGAGCGCGGCGAAGGCGCCGATGTCGGCGGCGGGGATGAGCGTGAGCGGCACGTCGGCGGCCATCGGCCAGGCGAAGGTGCCGTCCCGGAGGGCTTCGAGCGTCCAGCCGTCGGTGTAGTTGTCCATGAAGGCCGCGGGCGCGATCACCGTCCAGGCCATACCGGATTCGCGAAGGTGGCACTCGATCGCGCACTTGCTGTCGTAGTGCGGCACGCCGGTGCCCCGGTCGGCGTGCGCGGCGGACGTGAACACGGTGTGCCCGACGCCGGCGGCCGCGGCGGCGTCGACGAGCGCCCTGCCCTGCCGTATCTCGGTGGCGATGCCGGTGCCGAAGGGCGTGGTGACGGCGAAGAGCGCGTCCGCCCCGGCGAGCGCGGCGTCGAGCGAGTCGCGGTCGTCGAAGTCGGCCCGGCGGATCTCGGCACCGAGGGCACGGAGCTCCTGGGCGGCGGGCGAGGCGGGGTCGCGGGTGAGGGCGCGGACGTGGACGTCGCGACCGGCGGCGAGGAGAGCACGGGCGGTGGCTCCGCCCTGGGCGCCGGTGGCGCCGGTGACGGCGACGGTGAGCATGAGGAACCCCTTCGAGGGAGTGATATCTGCGTGTCACAATCTTTGCGACACGCAGACAATAGTCCACTCCTCTGCGCCGCGCAGACTATTTACGGCTACGGGGCCGAGCCCAGCACCCGAGGAGCCGTCGTCGCCAGAAGGGGCGGGACTCGGTTGCCGCTGCCGTAACCCACAAGTGGCATATTCACTCAATGCGTCCATCCGGACACTCTGCGTGCGGTACGGTTCACGCAAAACGGCCCCCGCGATGGTTGCACCCATGCGCGAGGGCCTCGACCACCAGTGGACGGACCTCCACCGATGATGTATCGGCACTTTATCGCGCCCTCGCGCGGCTTCACCCAGTTCTCGCACGAGCTCATCCGGCATCCGCGCCTCGGCTCCGACGCCGTTCGGCTTCTGACCTGGCAGCTCTCGCTCCCCGACGGGGCCCGTGAATCGTTGTCCCGAACGGCTGAGCGTGCCCGGATCGGGGCATGCGCGTTCACCCGGGCGAAGCGGCAGTTGAAGGAGGAGGGGTTCGTCCACGAGCGGCGGGTGCAGGCCCAGGGCGGGCGGTGGGTGACGCAACAGCTCGTGTCGAACCGGCCGTTGAGCGAGGGCGAGGCCGCGAAGCTGATGGGGCGGATGCCGGTTCCCGTACCCGGAGCCGTGCCCACGCAGCCGAGTCACGGAATTCCGGCCGCCGGTGGGCCGACGGCCCCGCTCACCGGCGGTCATCCAGAGAAAGACCGTGGCGAAGACACCTCCGACCTTCCGCCCGAGCCCGAGCCCGAGCCGGGCGAGCGCGAGCCGGACCCCGAGCGGGACTTCGAGCCGGAACCCGAGCCCGGCCCCCAGCCCGCCGTTCCCGAGGAAGCCCGCGCCCTCATCGGCGCGCTGCCCCTCCTCTCGCCCGCCCTGCGGCACATCCCGCCCGGCATGAAGGACGAGTTGGCCGGCCTGGCGGCCCGATGGCTCGCCGCCGGGCACACGTCGGCCGACGTCCACGCGCACGTGGAGCGCGGCCTGCCCGGCGCCGGGACTCCCGTCCAGCGCCCCGGCGGACTCCTCCGCTACCTGCTGCGCGAGGTCCCGCCCGTGGCGCCCCCGGCTCCCGTAGCACCGCAGCCCGTACCGCCACCGGGACCGCGCCTGTCGGCGCGCCTGAGCGGGGCGCGGGAGTGCGAGGGCGAGCAGCACATCCAGCCGATGCTGTTCCGGCCGGTCGGGGACGAGAAGCTGTGCCGCGCGTGCACGAGCGACCTCGCGGGCTGAACGCAGGGAGCGGGGCGCGCCCGGCGTGCGAACGCACTCCGATCGCCACTCCGAACGCCTCGACCCGCGCCCCTACCCGCGCCCCTCCGTGCGCTCCGCCGGTGGTGCGTCCCGGAAGCGGCGCCGGTCCCTGGCCCCGGGCGGGGCGTCGGCGAGCCGGATCACCGTGCCGTCGCGGCCCGCCACGACGGGCTTGGCGGAGCGGGCGGCCTTGGCCTGGTACTGGGCGGCGTCGGCGAGGCGGAAGAGGCGGCGGGCGGACTTCAGCGGACCGATCGGGTCGCCGGTGGACGCGACCCCGCAGGCGACGCCCTCGCCCAGCTCCAGCTCCGCCGCCCGTACGCACAGTTCCTCGGCGACCGCCACGACCTCGTCGGCCGTCGGGCCGACGGTCAGGAGGCAGAACTCGTCGCCGCCGAGCCGGGCCGCGAGCGCGCCGGGAAGCTGCGCGCCGCAGCGGGAGAGCACGGAGCCGAACCGTTCGAGGAGACGGTCGCCGACGGCGTGGCCGTGGGTGTCGTTGACCCGCTTGAGGCCGTTGAGGTCGCAGACCATGAGGCTGACGACGGAGCCGTCGGCGCGGTAGCGCTCGATGGCCTGGTCGAGGCGGGTGTCGACGGCGCGGCGGTTGGCGAGGCCGGTGAGCGGGTCGGTGAAGGCCAGCTTGCGGACCTCCTCCAGGCGCTCGGCCTGGGCGATGCCGGCCGCGACGACCGCCGCGAGGACGGTCGCGAAGTCGGCCTCGTCCCGGGTGAAGGGCACCGCCCCGGCCGGCCGTGCCACGTACAGCTCGCCCCAGGCCCGGCCGTGGAGCACGATCGGCGCGACCACGCAGCAGCCGCGGCCGCGCCGGCGCAGGCCGGTGACCCGGCCGGTGGAGACCCGGTCGTCGACGGTCTCCACCCAGGCGTCCGGCTCGCCGCCGCCCGCCCAGTGCTCGTGCAGGAACTCGGTGATCTCCGGGAACTGGTGCACGGGGTACGTCTCGGAGTCCGGGAACTCCTCCTCGCCCACCGCCCGCTGCCCGGCGTTCACCAGCACCTTCAGCCGGCCGCGGTCCCGCTGCCAGACGGAGAGCGCGGCGAAGCTGCCGCCCAGCGCCTCACCGGCGCCGAGTGCGGCGGCCCGCCAGAACTCCCGTGGAGTGTGCGCCGCCGCCATCGCCTGTGCCAGTGCCACTACGGCCCGCAACCGCACATCCTCGCCCATTCCTCCAGCTTAGGGATGTTTGGTCCGTTTTCCCCACCGAGACGTCACGGAAAGTTACATATGGTGAAAATCTGGAGCAATTGCACACGGAGAGCATCCGGACGGCCCGCCTCCGGAGCCCCGGGGCTCACTCGCCCGGCCACTCCGGCTTGCGCTTCTCGTTGAACGCCGCCACGCCCTCCGCGCGGTCGCCCGAGAACGCCACCGAACGCCAGGCGCCGTCCTCGACCTCCAGGCCGGCCCGCAGGTCCAGGCCCACGCCCAGCCGCATCGCCTTCTTGGCGGCCCGCAGGCCGACCGGCGAGTTGGCCGCGATCCGGCCGGCCAGCTCCAGGGCGGCGGTCCGGGCGTCGTCCTCCAGGAGGTCCACCATGCCGAGCTCGCGGGCCTCGGCGGCCTCCACCCGGCGCGCCGTGAACACCAGCTCGGCGGCGCGGGCCGCGCCCACCCGGCGCGGCAGCAGCTGCGTGCCGCCGCCGCCCGGGATCACGCCGACCGAGACCTCGGGCAGGCCGACGACGGTGGTCGCGTCGGCCACGATCACGTCGCAGGACAGCGCCAGCTCGTAGCCGCCGCCGAGCGCGAAGCCGTGCACGGCCGCCACGGTCGGCATGGGCAGCTCCAGGACTCCGGTGTACGCGGCGCGGGCGACGGGGCGCTGCCGGACCAGGTCGGCGTCGCTGAAGGAGTTGCGCTCCTTGAGGTCGGCGCCGACACAGAAGGCCCGGTCGTTCGACGAGGTCAGCACGGTCACGCGGACCCTCGGGTCGGCGGCGAGCGCGGCGCAGGCGGCGCCGATGGAGCGGGCCATCTCCGAGGAGACCGCGTTCATCGCCTTGGGCCGGTCGAGGACGAGCTCGGCGACATGACCGCGCTCGTCCCGCCGGATCACGACGAACTCACCAAAACGCTGCTCGGACTGCTCGGACATGGCCGTACACCCTCCCGGTCGAAGCCAGTTAACGCCTGTTAACGGCTGTGCACCGGAGATCTTAGGTCGGACGGCGGCTCAGCAGCCAGGGCTCCACCACACCCAGTCCGCGCACCGGCCGCTGCCACATCGGCTGGAGCGCGAAGCGGTACGACGGGGCCGGCTCGCCCTCCTTGTCGGCGCGGGCGGCCTCCTCCGCCGCCTGGGTCTCGGAGACCGGCGCCTCGCCGGTGCGGGTCAGCTCCTCGGCGAGGGCGCTGTCGACGAGGACGGCGTCCTTGGGCGCTATCGAGGTGAGCCGGCTGGCCAGGTTGACGGTGGTGCCGAAGACGTCGCCCATCCGGGTCGTGACGGTGCCGAAGGAGAGGCCGACCCGGAGCGCGGGCATGGTCTCGTCGTGGCCCAGGGTCTCGATGAGCCGCAGCCCGATCTCGGCGGCGGTGCCGGCGTCGTCGGCCGCGTACAGGACCTCGTCGCCGAGGGTCTTGATGAGCCGGCCGCCGTGCGCGGCGACCAGGTCGGCGCAGGTGGTCTCGAAGGCCTCGACGAGTTCGCCGAGCTCCTCCTCCTCCAGGCGCCGGGTGAGCCGGGTGAAGCCCACCAGGTCGGCGAAGCCGACGGCGAGCCGGCGGTCGACCATCTCCTCGTCGTCGGCGGCCTGCACGACCCGGCCGGTGGCGGCGGCCAGCTGGCGGCGCCACACGTAGATGAGGAACTCCTCCAGCTCGGGCAGGAGCAGCTCGACGAGGGGGTACGTGACCTCGGTGCGGGTCATGCCGGGCTCGGGCGGCTCGGTGAGGCCCTCCAGGAAGGAGTCGATCTGCCACTCGGCGAGCCGGGCGGTGGTCTGTCCGGTGGAGCGGGCGACCTGCACGGCCATCGGCTCGCTGAGCAGTCCGGCCTCGACGAGACCGGCGAGGCGGCGCAGCGCGAGCACGTCGGCCTCGGTGAGCGCCTTGGCCTGGCCGATGTCGGCGAAGCCCATGGCGCGCCAGAAGCGGGAGGCGAGCTCCATGGAGACGCCGGCGGTGCGGGCGGCCTGGAAGGGGGTGTAGCGGCGGTCGGCGCCGAGGATCAGCTGTTCCAGGCGGATCGCGAGGGGGTCGTCGGTCGGTTCCACCGTGTGGTCGACCACATGGTGGGGTGTGGGATAGGTGGGGTTCGCGGCCGGCTGTTCGGCCGCGGCGTCGCCGTTGTCCGCGTCGTCGACGGTCACCGGCCGCCTCCTGCCCGTTCCCTGCCCACTTGCCCTGCCGATCTGTCGCGTGGATCGCGGTCAACGATACGACAGGTGTGTGCTGGCTCACGCCCTGACCGCACCAGGATCGGGCGTGAGCCGTGCGGGAAGTCAGCCGGCGGGGCTCACGCGGCCCTCAGATGGACGATGTCACCGGCCGCCACGGCCTCGGTCCCGCCGCCCTCGGTCTCGACGACGAGCCGTCCGTCGCCGTCGACGGCGACGGCGTCGCCCTCCAGCATGCGTTCGCCGGGCAGGTCGGCGCGGACGCGGCGGCCGAGGGTGGCGCACGCCTTCGTGTACGCGTCCAGGAGGCCGGAGCCGGCCGGGTCGCCGTCGGCCCGGACCCAGTCGCCGTACCACTGCTCCAGGGAGCGCAGGACGGCGCGCAGCAGGGTGTCGCGGTCGGTGGAGACGGCGTCGGCGAGGAGGAGCGAGCCGGCGGTGGGGACGGGGAGCTCGTCGGCACCGAGGGTGACGTTGAGGCCGAGGCCGACGACCACGCCGTCGCCGCCGGCCCGCTCGGCGAGGATGCCGCCGGTCTTGCGTTCCTCACCGGCGACATTCACGAGCAGGTCGTTGGGCCACTTGAGGGAGAGGTCGACGCCGGCGGCCTTGGCCAGGCCGGTGGCGGCGGCCACGCCGGTGAGCAGCGGCAGCCAGCCCCAGCGGTGCACGGGCGCGGCGGGCTTGAGCAGGACGGAGACGAAGAGGCCGGAGCGGGCGGGGGCGGTCCAGGTGCGGTCGAGGCGGCCACGTCCCGAGGTCTGCTCCTCGGCGACGAGCACGGCGCCTTCGGGGAGTTCGCCGGCGCGGGCGGCCAGGTCGGAGTTGGTGGAGCCGGTGGTCTCGACGATGTCGAGGGAGGTCCACAGGCCGTCGGGGAGGACGAGCGCGTTGCGCAGGGCGGAAGCGTTGAGCGGGGGGCGGTCGAGGTCGGACCAGCGTCCCGCTGAGCCTTGGGAGGACGTCATGCAAGTCAGCGTAGGTGTGGCAAACGCCGCACTGCGTGAACCGTGAGGGCGCCGATACGCTACGACGCAGTAGCCAAGGAGTAGTCCTCCGTAGTCCATTCGTGGTCACTTCGCGGGTCGGTTCGCATTCCACGAGACCCCCCGTGACCAGGCAGGGAGCCGCATCCCGATGTCCGAGCCGGCAGAGCACAACGAGATCGACATTCACACGACCGCGGGCAAGATCGCGGATCTGGAGCGCCGGATCGGCGAGGCCACCCACGCCGGTTCCGCGCGCGCCGTCGAGAAGCAGCACGCAAAGGGGAAGCTGACCGCGCGCGAGCGCATCGCACTGCTGCTCGACGAAGGTTCGTTCGTGGAGCTGGACGAGCTGGCCCGGCACCGCTCCAGCAACTTCGGCCTGGAGAAGAACCGCCCGTACGGCGACGGTGTCGTCACCGGCTACGGCACGGTGGACGGCCGCCCGGTCGCCGTCTTCTCGCAGGACTTCACCGTCTTCGGCGGTGCCCTCGGCGAGGTCTTCGGCCAGAAGATCATCAAGGTGATGGACTTCGCGCTGAAGACCGGCTGCCCGGTCATCGGCATCAACGACTCCGGCGGCGCCCGCATCCAGGAGGGCGTCAGCGCGCTCGGCATGTACGGCGAGATCTTCCGCCGCAACACCCACGCCTCCGGCGTGATCCCGCAGATCTCGCTGATCGTCGGCCCGTGCGCCGGCGGCGCGGTCTACTCCCCCGCGATCACCGACTTCACGGTGATGGTCGACCAGACCTCGCACATGTTCATCACGGGCCCCGACGTCATCAAGACGGTGACCGGCGAGGACGTCGGCTTCGAGGAGCTGGGCGGCGCCCGCACCCACAACTCCACGTCCGGCGTGGCCCACCACATGGCGGGCGACGAGAAGGACGCGATCGAGTACGTCAAGTCCCTGCTGTCCTACCTGCCTTCGAACAACCTGTCCGAGGCGCCCGCCTTCCCGGAGGTCGCCGACACCGAGGTGACGGACGAGGACCGCGAGCTCGACACGCTGATCCCGGACTCCGCGAACCAGCCGTACGACATGCACACCGTCATCGAGCACGTCCTCGACGACGGCGAGTTCCTGGAGACCCAGGCCCTGTTCGCGCCGAACATCCTCACCGGCTTCGGCCGCGTCGAGGGCTTCCCGGTCGGCGTGGTCGCCAACCAGCCGATGCAGTTCGCCGGTTGCCTCGACATCGGCGCCTCCGAGAAGGCCGCGCGCTTCGTGCGCACCTGCGACGCCTTCAACATCCCGGTGCTCACCTTCGTCGACGTGCCGGGCTTCCTGCCGGGCGTGGGCCAGGAGCACGAGGGCATCATCCGGCGCGGTGCGAAGCTGATCTACGCGTACGCCGAGGCGACCGTCCCGCTGATCACCGTCATCACCCGCAAGGCCTTCGGCGGCGCGTACGACGTCATGGGCTCCAAGCACCTCGGCGCCGACCTCAACCTGGCCTGGCCGACCGCCCAGATCGCGGTCATGGGCGCGCAGGGCGCGGTCAACATCCTGCACCGGCGCACGCTCGCCGAGGCGGAGGCGAACGGCGAGGACGTCGAGGCGGTGCGCACGCGGCTGATCCAGGAGTACGAGGACACGCTGCTCAACCCGTACATCGCGGCCGAGCGCGGCTACATCGACGGGGTGATCCTGCCGTCCGAGACCCGCGCGCAGGTCGTCAAGGGCCTGCGTCAGCTGCGCACGAAGCGGGAATCCCTGCCCCCGAAGAAGCACGGCAACATCCCGCTCTAAGCCGCTGTCGACCCTCGGGAGGGACACACGATGATCAAGGTCGTACGAGGAAACCCGACCCCGGAGGAGCTGGCCGCCGCACTGGCGGTGGTCCAGGCCCGGGCCGCGGCCACGGCGGCGGCGGCCGCCGCGGGCAGCGGCCCGAGGGTGCCCGAGGGCTGGTCGGACCCGGCGCGGATCGCGCGCAACGTCCGGCCGCGGCCGGGCCCGCGGTCGTGGGCGCGGTCCTACTGGCCGGTGTAGGGATTTCCGTCCGGAGATTCGTCCGGTGAAGGCCGGACCCCCTGTGTGGGGGTCCGGCCTTCGACGTGCCCGGAACCACGCGGCGGCCGAAATCGGCCTGAAGGTACGGGAGTTGCGGGCGCAACCTCGTGCTCGCCTACCGCCCCTCCTGCTGACGGGGCCTCCTCAGGAACAGGGCGGCGGCGAGCACCCCCGTGAGGACCACGGCCGCGTTGACGAGGACCGCGCGGCCGAGGCCGGCCGGCAGGGCGGTCGCGGTGACGACGACGGCGCTCATCACCGGCGTGCCGAGCGTGATCCCGATCTGCTGCGTCATCGTGGCGATGCCGGTGGCCATGCCCTGTTCCGCGTCGGGCAGTCCCGAGGTCGCGGTGACCATGAAGCCGACGATCGCCAGCATGTTGCCGACGCCGCCCGCGAAGGTCGCGGCGAGCAGCACGCCGTACGAGGGGTCGACGAGGCCGAGGGTAGCGGCGGCCTGGAGCGCTCCGCCGGCGATCAGGGCCGTACGGGCCGAGAAGCGGCCGATGAAGCGCGGGGCGAGCAGCCCGCCGAGGACCGTGCCCGCGCCGAGGACGCCGAAGGAGAGGCCGGCGGCGAGCGGTGAGAAGCCGAGCACCTCCTGGAGGTGCAGGGTCATCAGGAAGACCAGCGAGGTCTCGGTGGCGAAGGCGACGAGCCCGGCGAGGTTGCCCCAGACGACGGTGCGGCGCTTCAGGACCCGGACCGGTACGAGCGGGGCCGCGGCCCGGCGCTCGACGAGGACGAACGCGGTGAGCAGTACGGCCGCCGCGGCGAGGGCGCCGAGGACGACGGCGTCGGTCCAGCCGCGTTCGCCGGCCGCGGTGAGCCCGTACACGAGGGAGAGCAGGCCGCCGGTGACGGTGATCGCGCCGGGCACGTCGAGCCGGGGGCGGTCGGCCGGGCGGCTCTCCCGCAGTACGGCGGGGGCGACGAGCAGGACGGCGCCGGCGACGGGCACGTTGACGAAGAAGGCCCAGCGCCAGGAGAGCAGATCGGTGAGCACCCCGCCGAGGACGGCGCCGGTCGTGAAACCGGCTGACATCAGGGCTCCGTTGAGGCCCAGCGCCCGGTCGCGCAGCGGCCCCTCGGGGAAGGCGGAGGTGAGCAGCGAGAGCCCGGCGGGGGTGACGGCGGCGGTGGCGAGGCCCTGGGCGACGCGCGCGGCCATCAGCGTCTCCGGGCCGGTGGCGAGCCCTCCGGCGAGGGAGGCGGCGCCGAGGACGGCCATGCCGCCGAGGAAGATCCGGCGGCGGCCGACGAGGTCGGCGACCCGCCCGAAGAGCAGCGTGAAACCGGCGGCGGCGAGCGCGAAGGCGGTCGCGATCCACTGGAGGCCACCCGTGCTGAAGCCCAGTCCCCGGCCGATGACGGGCAGGGCGACGTTCAGGATCGAGAAGTCGACGGCCAGCATGAACTGGGCGACGAGGAGGACGGCGAGGACGAGGCGCATCCGCCCGGCGAGCCGGGGGGCGACGGTGGGAACATCGAGCGCAACCATGAACAGGACCCCTTAATGGGACGCTAGTTCCGTTAAGATGCCCCAGACGGTAGCAGAGCAAGAGCCGCTAATGGAACAGGAGACCCGTTTGAGCGAGAGCCTGCCGGCCGAGCCCGGCACCGTGCGCCCCGGCGGCCGTACCGCGAAGGTCCGCAGGGCCGTCCTCGACGCGACCGAGGACGCCCTGGTGACCGCGGGCTTCCACACCCTGAACATGGATCAGATCGCCGCGAGCGCGGGCGTCGGCAAGACCACCGTCTACCGCCGCTGGGGCTCCCCCGTCGGGCTCGTCACCGACCTGCTGCGCGACATGGCCGAGCGCTCGCTGCCGTCCGCCGACACCGGCAGCCTGGCGGGCGACCTCCAGGCCAACGCCGACCTGGTGCACGACTCGCTGACCGACCCCCGGCTCGCCGCCCTCTTCCGCGCCGTGATCGCGGCGGCGGCCTGCGACCCGGTCTGCGCGAGCGCCCTGCGCGGCTTCTACCGCACCCGGCTGGCCGAATGGGCCCCTGTCGTGAGCCGGGCCGTCGACCGCGGCGAGCTCACCGCCGACATCGACGCCCTCGAACTCCTCCGGGCCGTCTCGGCGCCGCTCTACTACCGCTTCGCGATCAGCCGCGAGGAGCTGCGGCCCGCCGACGCGGAGCGGGCCGTGGTCGCCGCGCTCGCCGCGGCGGCGGCCGGCGCGTTCGCCCGCACGCGCGACGGGCGGGACTAGCGCGACGGACCGGACCGGCCCCCCGGAGAGGGCCGACCCCCGGACAGGGCCGGCCCGGCGGACGGGACCGGTCCTTACGCGCCAGGGCGCTTGAGTACCCGTACTCAGGCGCCCCCGCCCTCCGGGCCGCAGGATCGGAGGCATGCTCTGGTCCGACCCCGACGACGAGCCGCCGAAGGAACTCCACGACATGGCGGCGATGCTGCGCCGCGCGGGCGTTCTCCTCGCCCTGGCGATGGTGGTCTTGATGTTCATCGCCGGCAGGTGAGGGCTGATCAGGGCGCGCCCCGCACGGGCTCGCTACGCTGCTGCCATGACTGCTGATCGCCGCCGTGTCGTGCTCGCCTCCGCCTCCCCCGCCCGGCTCGGACTGCTTCGGCAGGCCGGCCTCGCCCCCGAGGTGATGGTGAGCGGGGTGGACGAGGACAAGGTGCACGCGCCGACCCCGGCCGATCTGGCCCTCGCCCTCGCCGAGGCCAAGGCCGCCCACGTGGCCGCGCGGCCCGAGGCGATGGGCGCCCTGGTGATCGGCTGCGACTCGGTCCTGGAGCTGGACAAGCAGGCGCTCGGCAAGCCGGCCGACGCCGAGGAGGCCGTCGCGCGCTGGAAGTCGATGCGCGGCCGGGTCGGCATCCTCCAGACGGGCCACTGCGTGTACGACACGACGGCCAAGCGCTACGAGTCGGCCACCGCCTCCACCGTCGTCCGCTTCGGCGAGCCCACGGACGCGGAGATCGCCGCGTACGTGGCGAGCGGCGAACCGCTGCACGTGGCGGGCGCGTTCACGCTCGACGGGCGGTCGGCGCCGTTCATCGACGGCATCGACGGCGACCCGGGCAACGTCATCGGCCTCTCGCTGCCGCTGCTCCGCCGCCTGCTGGCGAAGCTGGACGTCGCGATCACCGACCTCTGGACCTGAGCCCGGCGGGCCTCACGCCGCGGCCGGGGCCTCCCCGGAGGGTTCGGCCGCGGTCTCGCCGTACGCCACCAGCGTGAGCACGATCAGGCCGACCACCAGCATCAGGAACGCGAAGGCCGCCCAGCCGAGCAGCCCGACCGCGACCGCGCCGAGGACGCCGTGCACCACCGCGCAGCCGACGAGCAGGACGCGCCCGGGGCGGCCGGGGCGGCGGTCGCGTATCCCGGCGATCAGCGGGACCAGGCCGCAGAGCAGCAACAGCGCGCCGGAGACGAGGCCGAGGCCCCAGGTGCCGCGGTACATCAGTTCGGGGTCGAGCCCGTTGAGGGACATCGACTGGCCCCGTACGAAACGGGCCATGACCGCGTTGATCGCCACGATCCCCGGCGCCTCCAGGAAGAGCACCGCCGCCGTCACGAGCGCTATCGGTCTGCGGGCCACCTCGGCCACCCCCCTGAATGACTGCTGTTACCTGCGGTACGCGGGTCAACAGGAAGGCTACTGGCCGGTAAAACCTCGGACAAGGGTTCGCGCCACGCTGGCGAACTCCGGGACGCGCTCCGAGGCATGAGCAAAGAATGGTTGCGCCATTCGTAGGGACTCCACAAAGAAACCCATTTGGCGACTGGTCCCGGGAACAGAGACCTGCGCCACACCTCGGAGCTACTGTGCCGTCAAGAATCCCTGCGTACCGTGGTGCGACAAGGGATTTCACGACCCGAGCAAGCCTGGCATCACGCTCCGTGTGGGCAAGCTCACCACTGGGGACGGGTCGAAAGGCCGTGTCGGCAGTCCCTAAACTCAGCTTGTTTCAAGGAGGGAGCCATCGTGCGCAAGGTGCTCATCGCCAACCGTGGCGAAATCGCTGTCCGCGTCGCCCGGGCCTGCCGGGACGCCGGGATCGCCAGCGTAGCCGTCTACGCCGATCCGGACCGGGACGCTCTGCACGTCCGCGCGGCCGACGAGGCGTTCGCCCTGGGCGGTGACACCCCGGCCACCAGTTACCTGGACATGGCCAAGGTGCTCCAGGCCGCGGCGGACTCCGGTGCCGACGCGATCCACCCGGGTTACGGCTTCCTCTCCGAGAACGCCGACTTCGCCCAGGCCGTGATCGACGCCGGCCTCACCTGGATCGGCCCGCCGCCGCAGGCCATTCGCGACCTCGGTGACAAGGTCGCCGCCCGCCACATCGCGCAGCGCGCCGGCGCCCCGCTGGTCGCCGGCACCCCTGACCCGGTCTCGGGCGCCGACGAGGTCGTCGCCTTCGCCCAGGAGCACGGCCTGCCGATCGCCATCAAGGCCGCCTTCGGTGGCGGTGGCCGCGGTCTGAAGGTCGCCCGCACCCTCGAAGAGGTGCCGGAGCTCTACGACTCCGCCGTCCGCGAGGCCGTCGCCGCCTTCGGCCGCGGCGAGTGCTTCGTCGAGCGCTACCTGGACAAGCCGCGCCACGTCGAGACCCAGTGCCTCGCCGACCAGCACGGCAACGTGGTCGTCGTCTCGACCCGTGACTGCTCGCTGCAGCGCCGCCACCAGAAGCTCGTCGAGGAGGCCCCGGCGCCGTTCCTGACGGAGGAGCAGAACGCCCAGCTGTACGCGGCGTCCAAGGCCATCCTCAAGGAGGCCGGCTACGTCGGCGCCGGCACCGTCGAGTTCCTCGTCGGTGTCGACGGCACGATCTCCTTCCTGGAGGTCAACACCCGCCTCCAGGTCGAGCACCCGGTTACCGAAGAGGTCACCGGCATCGACCTGGTCCGCGAGATGTTCCGGATCGCCGACGGCGAGGAGCTCGGCTACGGCGACCCGGCCGTCCGCGGTCACTCCTTCGAGTTCCGCATCAACGGCGAGGACCCGGGCCGCAACTTCCTCCCGGCGCCCGGCACCGTCACCGTCTTCGAGCCGCCGACCGGCCCCGGCGTCCGCCTGGACGCGGGTGTCGAGTCCGGCTCGGTCATCGGCCCGGCCTGGGACTCGCTGCTCGCCAAGCTGATCGTCACCGGCGCCACCCGCGAGCAGGCGCTGCAGCGCGCCGCCCGCGCGCTCGCCGAGTTCAAGGTCGAGGGCATGGCCACGGCCATCCCGTTCCACCAGGCCGTCGTGGTCGACCCGGCGTTCACCGCCGACCCGTTCCGCGTCCACACCCGGTGGATCGAGACCGAGTTCGTCAACGAGATCAAGCCGTTCGCCCCGGCGGGCGGCGAGGCCGACGAGGACGAGACCGGCCGCGAGACGATCGTCGTCGAGGTCGGCGGCAAGCGCCTGGAGGTCTCCCTGCCGTCGTCGCTGGGCATGACCCTGGCGCGGACCGGCCTGGCCGCCGGCGCCAAGCCGAAGCGCCGCGCCGCCAAGAAGTCCGGCCCGACGGCTTCCGGCGACACCCTCGCCTCCCCGATGCAGGGCACCATCGTCAAGGTGGCCGTCGAGGAGGGCGCCGAGGTCCAGGAGGGCGACCTGATCGTCGTCCTGGAGGCCATGAAGATGGAGCAGCCGCTCAACGCGCACAAGGCCGGCACCATCAAGGGCCTGTCCGCCGAGGTCGGCGCCTCCATCACGTCCGGCGCCGCGATCTGCGAGATCAAGGACTGATCCCGGCCCCGGTTCCGACCGGGGTACGGTACGAAGGGCCCGCAGGCATCCACCGCCTGCGGGCCCTTCGTGACACCAGAGCCCTGCGGAGGGAGTACGGATGCGAGCGGACGCGCGCCGCAACCGCGAGCGGCTGCTCGCCGAGGCCCGTGCCGCCTTCGCCGCGCACGGCACCGACGCCTCCCTGGAGGACATCGCGCGCCGCGCCGGGGTCGGCATCGGCACCCTCTACCGGCACTTCCCCAGCCGCGAGGCGCTGCTCGGCGCCGTCTTCCAGGACGCCCTCGCCGCGCTCCTCCACCGCTCCGCGGAGCTGGCCGAGGACCCGGACCCGTGCGCCGCGCTCATGACCTGGCTGCGCACCCTGATCGCCCACGCGAGCGAGTACCGCGGCCTCTCGATCGCGCTCATGTCGGCCTCGCCCGACGGGAGTTCGGCGCTCTCCGAGTGCCGGGGGCCGCTGCGCGCGGCGGGCACCCGACTGCTCGACCGGGCCCGCGCGGCGGGCACGGTGCGCGCGGACGTGCCCATCGGCGACCTGATCCAGCTCGCCAACGCGATCGCCCTGGCCGCCGAACGCTCCCCGGACGACCCGGGGTTGGCGGACCGCCTGCTGGACCTGACGGTACGCGGCCTGAAGCCGTAGCGCGTCCGTACGAGAGCCCGGGCCGCGCGAGAACCCGCCCCGTACACGAGCCCGCGAGCCCCTGCCCGTACGAGCGCCCCGCCCCGTACGCGATCTGTCAGCGGCGGCGCATGTCCGCGACCCGCGCCGCCCGTTCGGGTGCGAGCATCTCGCCGGGGAGGCCGCCCGGGCCGCCGCGGAACTGGCCGCCGGGGAGCCTGCCGCGCTGGCCGGGCAGCGGGACGTCACGGCGCGGGCGGCCGCCGCCGCCCGGTGGGTGCGGCTCGCTCGCGTGCGCGGGGGCGCCGGTGCCGGCCACGGCGATCTGGACGCCCTGGTCGGCGAGGGCCTGGAGCTCGGTGGCAGCGCGCTCGTCGTGGACCGGGGGCTCGTCGGTGACCAGACGGGTGATCACATCCGTCGGCACCGTCTGGAACATGGTGTCGGTGCCGAGCTTGGTGTGGTCGGCGAGCACCACGACCTCCGCCGCCGCCTGCACGAGCGCCCGGTCCACGCTCGCGGAGAGCATGTTGGACGTGGACAGGCCGCGCTCGGCGGTCAGTCCGCTGCCCGAGAGGAAGGCCCGGGAGACCCGCAGCCCCTGGAGCGACTGCTCGGCCCCGCTGCCCACGAGCGCGTAGTTGGAGCCGCGCAGGGTGCCGCCGGTCATGACGACCTCGACCCGGTTGGCGTGGGCGAGGGCCTGGGCGACGAGCAGCGAGTTGGTGACGACGGTGAGTCCGGGCACCCGGGCGAGCCGACGCGCCAGCTCCTGCGTGGTGGTGCCCGCGCCGACGACGATGGCCTCGCCCTCCTCGACGAGGGTCGCGGCGACGTCCGCGATGGCGGTCTTCTCGGCGGTCGCGAGATGGGATTTCTGCGGGAAGCCGGACTCTCGCGTGAGTCCGCCCGGCAGTACCGCACCGCCGTGCCGGCGGTCGAGGAGTCCTTCTGCCTCCAGCGCCCGCACGTCACGCCGTACGGTCACTTCTGAGGTCTGGACGACGCGGGCGAGCTCGCGGAGCGACACGGCTCCATTGGCACGCACCATTTCGAGGATCAACTGGCGACGTTCTGCAGCGAACACGAAACCGACAGTAACGTGACCCACGGCACTTTGGGCCGAAATGCAGAAGTTGCACACAGACGGGGCCCCCAAGTGATATGAGGGACCCCGTCGTTGATCGTTCTATGCCCCGGCTTGCCGGGGGTTGTCCGAGTCGGCGAACCGTTCCCGCAGGCGGGAGCGGTCGCCGGCGCCGGTGTTACGCCTCGCCCGCGGTCTTTCGGGTGTGCAACTGCCGTGCCACTTCCGCGATCGAGCCCGACAGGGAGGGGTACACGGTGAAAGCATTTGCGATCTGTTCGACCGTCAGATTGTTGTCGACCGCGATCGAGATCGGGTGGATCAGCTCGCTCGCACGCGGGGCGACGACACAGCCGCCGACCACGATCCCGGTGCCGGGGCGGCAGAAGATCTTGACGAAGCCGTCCCGGATGCCCTGCATCTTCGCGCGGGGGTTGCGCAGCAGCGGCAGCTTGACGACCCGGGCCTCGATCTTGCCCGCGTCCACGTCGGCCTGGGTGTAGCCGACGGTGGCGATCTCGGGGTCGGTGAAGACGTTGGAGGAGACCGTCTTCAGATTGAGCGGGGTCACCGCGTCGCCGAGGAAGTGGTACATGGCGATGCGTCCCTGCATGGCCGCCACCGAGGCGAGCGCGAAGACACCGGTGACGTCACCGGCCGCGTAGACGCCGGGGGCGGTGGTGCGGGACACCTTGTCGGTCCAGATGTGCCCGGAGTCCTTCAGCCGGACGCCGGCCTCCTCCAGGCCCATGCCCGCGGTGTTGGGGATGGCGCCGACCGCCATCAGGCAGTGCGTGCCGGAGATGACCCGGCCGTCGGAGAGGGTGACCTCGACCCGGTCGCCGACCCGCTTGGCGGACTCGGCGCGGGAGCGGGCCATGACGTTCATGCCGCGGCGCCGGAACACGTCCTCCAGGACGGCGGCCGCGTCCGGGTCCTCGCCCGGGAGCACGCGGTCGCGGCTGGAAACGAGCGTGACGCGGGAGCCGAGGGCCTGGTAGGCGCCGGCGAACTCGGCACCGGTCACACCGGAACCGACCACGATGAGCTCCTCGGGGAGCTCCTTGAGGTCGTAGACCTGGGTCCAGTTCAGGATCCGCTCGCCGTCCGGCTTGGCGTCCGGCAGCTCGCGCGGGTGCCCGCCGGTGGCGATCAGGACGGCGTCCGCGGTCAGCGTCTCCTCGCTGCCGTCGGCGGCCGTGACGACCACCTGGCGCGAGCCGTCGAGCGCCTGCCGCCCGTCGAGCCGGCCGCGGCCGCGCAGCACGCGGGCGCCGGCCCGGGTCACGGACGCGGTGATGTCGTGCGACTGGGCGAGCGCGAGCCGCTTCACACGCCGATTCACCTTGCCCAGGTCCACGCCGACCACGCGGGCGGACTGCTCCAGGGGCGGGGTGTCGTCGGCGACGATGATGCCCAGCTCCTCGTACGAGGAGTCGAAGGTGGTCATCACCTCGGCGGTGGCGATCAGGGTCTTGGAGGGGACGCAGTCGGTCAGGACGGACGCGCCGCCGAGGCCGTCGCAGTCGACGACGGTCACCTCCGCGCCGAGCTGGGCGCCCACGAGGGCCGCCTCGTATCCGCCGGGTCCGCCGCCGATGATCACGATCCGGGTCACTGGGATCTACGCCTCGCGCTCTCGTTCTGCCGGGGGGTCACCCCGCTGGGCTGCAGTGCGTACGCCATTGTCCCGCACGCTTCAAGTGCGTAACCCATTGTCGCGTACGCGCGGCCGGGTCACGCGCCAGGGGCCGGGCGGCCCCCTCCGTCCGGGCCCGCCTCGGACTTCCGCGGCCGCCCCGCCCCTCCCGTACCCTCGACCCCATGTCGCTCTACGCCGCGTACGCCGGCAACCTCGACGCGCGGCTGATGAGCCGCCGCGCACCGCACTCGCCGCTGCGCGGCACCGGCTGGCTGAACGGCTGGCGGCTGACCTTCGGCGGGGAGCAGATGGGCTGGGAGGGAGCGCTCGCCACCATCGTGGAGGCCCCGCGCTCCCAGGTCTTCGTCGCGCTGTACGACATCGCGCCGATGGACGAGGACTCGATGGACCGCTGGGAGGGCGTCGGCCTCGACATCTACCGGCGGATGCGGGTGCGCGTGCACACGCTGGACGGCGACGAGCCGACCTGGGTGTACGTGCTGAACGCGTACGAGGGCGGGCTGCCCTCGGCCCGCTACCTGGGCGAGATCGCGGACGCGGCGGAGTCGGCCGGGGCGCCGCACGACTACGTGATGGAGCTGCGCAAGCGCCCCTGCTGAGGCGGAGCGCCGCGGTCCCTTTTCCGCCCTTGTCGGAAACGACAAGACAACGATCGCAGCTCCGTGCGCGCCGTCATCTACGCGCGTAGGAATTCTCCGGCTAGGCTGCTGCGCGAATCGAATCCGTCCGGGGCTCCCCTCGGACCCCCCTCCCCGAGGCGAGAGACTCAGTGAACGCCACTACCACCCCGTACGAGGCCGCCGAGGCCGCCGCCGCGCGCCTGCGCGAGCTGACCGGTGTCGAGAACCACGACGTCGCCCTGGTCATGGGCTCCGGCTGGGCCCCCGCCGTCGACGCGCTCGGCGCCCCCGAGGCCGAGTTCCCGGTCACCGAGCTGCCCGGCTTCCCGCCGCCGGCCGTCGAGGGCCACGGCGGCAAGATCCGCTCGTACAAGATCGGCGAGAAGCGCGCCCTGGTCTTCCTCGGCCGCACCCACTACTACGAGGGCCGCGGTGTCGCCGCCGTCGCGCACGGCGTCCGCACCGCCGTCGCCGCCGGCTGCAAGACCGTCGTCCTCACCAACGGCTGCGGCGGCCTCCGCGAGGGCATGCGCCCCGGCCAGCCGGTCCTCATCAGCGACCACCTCAACCTGACGGCGGCGTCGCCGATCGAGGGCGCGAACTTCGTCGACCTGACCGACCTGTACTCGCCGCGGCTGCGCGCGCTGTGCAAGGAGGTCGACGAGACGCTGGAGGAGGGCGTGTACGTCCAGTTCCCCGGCCCGCACTACGAGACCCCGGCCGAGATCAACATGGTCCGCGTCCTGGGCGGCGACCTCGTCGGCATGTCCACCGTCCTCGAGGCGATCGCCGCCCGCGAGGCCGGCGCGGAGGTCCTCGGCATCTCCCTGGTCACCAACCTCGCCGCGGGGCTCTCGGGCGAGCCGCTGAACCACGAGGAGGTCCTCCAGGCGGGCCGCGACTCGGCCGCCCGGATGGGCGAGCTGCTGACGCGGGTGCTCGACCGCATCTGACCCTAGGAACCGGGGGCTCCGCCGAAATCCAGCCCCGCCGGCGTCCGAGGCGCGGGGGTCCGGGGGCGGAGCCCCCGGTTACGGGAAGGGGCGGGGTGGGGAAAGGCTCCGCGCAGCGGCACCCGCACCCCCTTCCCCGCCGCCCACCACCACCCGCACCCCCCGAAAGGCACACCACCGTGACGCAGGACGACCTCCTCGCCCGGGCCCAGGCGTGGCTCGCCGAGGACCCCGACCAGGAGACCCGCGACGAACTCGGCGCGCTCCTCGACCGCGGGGACACCGACGAGCTCGCCATCCGCTTCGCCGGCACGCTGCAGTTCGGCACCGCCGGGCTCCGTGGCGAGCTCGGCGCGGGGCCGATGCGGATGAACCGCGCCGTGGTCATCCGCGCCGCCGCGGGCCTCGCCGCGTACCTCAAGGCGAAGGGGCAGACCGGCGGCCTCGTGGTCATCGGCTACGACGCCCGCTACAAGTCCGCCGACTTCGCGCGCGACACGGCCGCCGTGATGACCGGCGCGGGCCTGCGCGCCGCGCTGCTCCCGCGGCCGCTGCCGACGCCCGTCCTGGCGTACGCGATAAGGCATCTGGGTGCCGTCGCGGGCGTCGAGGTGACCGCGAGTCACAACCCGCCGCGCGACAACGGCTACAAGGTGTACCTGGGCGACGGCTCGCAGATCGTGCCGCCCGCCGACGCGGAGATCGCCGCCGAGATCGCCGCGGTGCGCGCGCTCGCCGACGTACCGCGCCCGGACTCGGGCTGGGAGACCCTCGGCGACGAGGTCCTGGAGGCGTACCTGGAGCGGACGGACGCGGTCCTGACGCCCGGCTCGCCCCGTGGCGTACGGACCGTCTACACGGCCATGCACGGCGTCGGCAAGGAGGTGCTGACGGCGGCGTTCGCCCGGCACGGCTTCCCGCCGCCGGCGCTGGTGGCCGAGCAGGCCGACCCGGACCCGGCGTTCCCGACGGTCGCGTTCCCGAACCCGGAGGAGCCGGGCGCGATGGACCTCGCCTTCGAGGCGGCGCGGGCCGTGGACCCGGACATCGTGATCGCGAACGACCCGGACGCGGACCGCTGCGCGGTGGCCGTGCCGGACGCCGCCGTCGAGGGCGGCTGGCGGATGCTGCGCGGCGACGAGGTGGGCGCGCTGCTCGCCGCGCACCTGGTGCACAAGGGCGCGCGGGGTGTGTTCGCCGAGTCGATCGTGTCGTCGTCCCTGCTCGGCCGGATCGCACAGGCCGCGGGCGTCGGCTACGAGGAGACGCTGACCGGCTTCAAGTGGATCGCCCGCGTCGACGGCCTGCGGTACGGCTACGAGGAGGCGCTCGGCTACTGCGTCGACCCGGAGGGCGTCCGCGACAAGGACGGCATCACGGCGGCGCTGCTCGTCGCCGAGCTGGCCTCGAAGCTGAAGGAGCAGGGCCGCACGCTCACCGACCTGCTCGACGACCTGGCGGTGGCGCACGGTCTGCACGCCACGGACCAGCTGTCGGTGCGCGTCGAGGACCTGACCGTGATCGCGAACGCGATGACCGCGCTGCGCGAGAAGCCCCCGGTGCGGCTGGCCGGCCTGACGGTCGTCTCGGCGGAGGACCTGACGAAGGGCACGGAGTCGCTGCCGCCGACCGACGGTCTGCGCTACCACCTGGAGGGTGCGTACAAGGCCCGGGTGATCGTCCGCCCGTCCGGCACCGAGCCCAAGCTCAAGTGCTACCTGGAGGTCGTGGTCCCGGTCGCCGACGCGAGCGGGCTGGCGACGGCCCGCGCGACGGCCGCCGAGGTCCTCTCCTCGGTCAAGAAGGACCTGGCCGAGGCCGCGGGGCTGTGATCCGCGTCTGACGCACGTCAAAGGGCCCGTACGGAACCGTTTCCGTACGGGCCCTTCGGTGTCGCCCTCGCGGGTGAACCGGTTACGGCGGGTGCCGTAACGCGCGTGCCCTCCGCCGTCTGGGCGGGGCCAGGGTGGCCCGGTGCTCACCGCGTCCCCCGCACCGCCCCGGTGCCCGGCCCCACGGCCCGCCGGCCCCCCGCTCCCCCCACTGCTCCGCCGGGCCGCCCCCGCCCTCCTCGGCTATCTGGCGGTACGGGCCCTGGGGCTGCTGGTCCTGGCCCACTGGGCGCACGCCAAGGGGCGGGGCCTGTGGCGGACGCTCGCGACCTCGTGGGACTCGGGCTGGTACCTGGGCATCGCCGACCACGGCTACGACCAGGTCCTCGTCCACCACAGCAGCCTCGCCTTCTTCCCCCTCTACCCGGCCCTGATCAAGGCCGTCGCGGCCGTCACGCCGGGCTCCCGGGCCTCCGTCGGGCTCGTGATCGCCGGGGTCTGCTCGCTGTGCGCCGCGCTCGGGATCTTCGCGGTCGGTGAGCGGCTGCACGGGCGGCGTACGGGTGCGGTCCTGGTGGTGCTGTGGGGGGCGTCGCCGGTGGCGGTGGTGCAGTGGATGGGCTACACGGAGTCGCTGTTCACGGCACTGGCGGCGGGGGCGCTGTACGCGGTCCTGGCCGGGCGCTGGGGGTGGGCGGCGGGGCTCGCGGTGGCGGCGGGGCTGACCCGGCCGACGGGGATCGCGGTCGCGGCGGCGGTGTCGGTGGCGGCGCTGCTCGCGGCCCGGCGCGGCGACCGCCCGGCGCTCGTGGCCGCCTTCGCCGCACCGCTGGGCTGGCTGGGGTTCACGGGCTGGGTGGGGCTGCGGCTCGGCCGCTGGGACGGCTATCTCGCGGTGCAGCGGACCTGGGCGAACGAGTGGGACGGCGGCGCGGTCACCCTGCGCACGCTGCGCGATCTGCTGCTCCACGCCCGGCATCCGCAGCTGTTCCTGGTCGCGGTGTCGGCGGTCCTGGTCGTCACCGCCGCGCTGTACGTGCTCTCGGCTGCGGACCGGCGGGACCGGCAGCCGGTGCCGCTGCTCGTGTTCACCGGGGTGCTGCTCCTGGTGGTCCTGGGCAGCGGCGGCGTGTACTTCCCGCGCGCCCGCTACCTCCTGCCGGGCTTTCCGCTGCTGCTGCCGGTGGCCCTGGCGGTGGCCCGGGCCCGGTTCGCGGCGGCGGCCGTGGTGGTGGGCGGGGCGGCGCTGTCGTCGGCGTGGCTGGGCGGCTACATGCTGCTGGTGTGGCCGGGGCCGCCGTGACCGTACGGGCCCCGGAAGGGCTCAGCCGGTCGCGATGAGGATCACGAGGAGCACGAGGCCGACGAGGGCCGGCGCGATCACCTCGTACGCCCAGCGCACCTGCGCCTCGCCCGCCGTCTCGGCCCGGCCGCCGAGCCGCTCGGCCATGTCGCGCAGGTCCGCGACGGTCTTGTCGGCGGGCGCGTAGCGGGCCTTGATGTCGGTGACGTCGGCGGTGGCGGACGTACGGCCGTGCGGGTCGTCCTGCGAGGCGGTGGCCGCCTTGCGCGCGGCCCTCTTGCGCTGCCGCAGCGACACCGGCACCGCCCACAGCTGGTAGCGGCCGCCGTCGTGCGTCATGACCTCGCTGGAGTAGCCGGCCCGCACGTCGGCGACCGTGCCCCAGGGCAGCGTGATGGTCCGGAACGGGTTGCGGACGCGCAGCCGCAGCTCGTTCGCGTAGACCGCGGGCCGGATGCTGAAGGCCACGATCAGCGGCACGATCGTGATCAGCGTGGCGAGCGTCAGCCACGGCGTCCGCCCGGCGCCGCGCACGATCGCGTCCCCGCCGAAGAACACGACGAGGAGCAGCAGGAACACGCCGCCAGCGATCCCCGTCGAGGAACGGAAGACACGGTCCTCCTGGTCGGGCTCGGAGGGCTGCGCGGAAGGCGTCGGGCTCGTCATGGGCCCGATTGTGCCTCAGCCGTCCCCGTCCGGCGCAGAGGGCCCGGGCCCGGCCCCGCGAGCCCGCGCGTCGGCACGTCGCCGCCCCCGGGCGCGGCGGCCCGACTCCGGGGCGGCCGTCGTCCGGTCCGCGTCTGCCGGAGGCATGTGACGGGACTCACCAGCCCCACCACTTCCCCGCCACCACCTGCGCTTTCGCACGCTCGTCCGAGCGGGCCCCTGTACACGCCGCTACGCGCGTAGATATGCTCGACTGGTGACCATGCCCACCACTGCCACCGCAGCACAAGCTTTCGCCGACGTGACCGCGTCCGACAGCACGCTGCGCCGCTTCCTCCACGGGCTGCCCGGCGTCGACGCCGTCGGCCTGGAGGCGCGCGCCGCGGCCCTCGGAACGCGTTCGATCAAGACCACGGCCAAGGCGTACGCCATCGACCTGGCCATCTCCATGATCGACCTGACGACGCTCGAAGGCGCGGACACCCCGGGCAAGGTCCGGGCGCTCGCCGCCAAGGCCGTCAATCCCGATCCGACCGACCGCACGACCCCGACGACCGCCGCCGTCTGCGTCTACCCCGACATGGTGGCCACCGCCAAGGCCGCCCTGAAGGGCAGCGACGTCAAGGTCGCCTCCGTCGCCACCGCCTTCCCGGCGGGCCGCGCGGCTCTCCCCGTGAAGCTGGCCGACACCGCCGACGCCATCGCCGCCGGCGCCGACGAGATCGACATGGTCATCGACCGTGGCGCCTTCCTCGCCGGCCGCTACCTGGAGGTGTACGAGCAGATCGCCGCCATCAAGGCCGAGTGCGGCGACCGCGCCCGGCTCAAGGTGATCTTCGAGACCGGCGAGCTGTCCACGTACGACAACATCCGCCGCGCCTCCTGGCTCGGCATGATGGCCGGCGCGGACTTCATCAAGACCTCGACCGGCAAGGTCGCGGTCAACGCCACCCCCGCCAACACGCTCCTGATGCTGGAGGCCGTGCGCGACTTCCGCGCCCAGACCGGCATCCAGATCGGCGTGAAGCCGGCCGGCGGCATCCGCAACACCAAGGAAGCGATCAAGTTCCTGGTCCTGGTCAACGAGACCGCCGGTCCGGACTGGCTGGACAACCACTGGTTCCGCTTCGGTGCCTCCAGCCTGCTCAACGACCTGCTCATGCAGCGTCAGAAGCTGGCGACCGGCCACTACTCCGGCCCCGACTACGTGACGGTGGACTGATCACCATGACCTCCCCCTCCTCCCCGTTCGAGTACGCACCGGCGCCCGAGTCCCGGTCCGTCGTCGACATCGCGCCCTCCTACGGCCTCTTCATCGACGGCGAGTTCGTCGACGCGGCCGACGGCAAGGTCTTCAAGACCGTCTCCCCCTCCACCGAGGAGGTCCTCTCCGAGATCGCCCAGGCCGGCGCCGAGGACGTGGACCGCGCGGTGAAGGCCGCCCGCCGCGCCTTCGAGAAGTGGTCCGCGCTGCCCGGCTCCGAGCGCGCCAAGTACCTCTTCCGGATCGCCCGGATCATCCAGGAGCGCAGCCGCGAGCTGGCCGTCCTGGAGACCCTGGACAACGGCAAGCCGATCAAGGAGACCCGCGACGCGGACCTCCCGCTGGTCGCCGCGCACTTCTTCTACTACGCCGGCTGGGCCGACAAGCTCGACCACGCCGGCTACGGCCCGAACCCGAAGCCGCTGGGCGTGGCCGGCCAGGTCATTCCCTGGAACTTCCCCCTCCTGATGCTCGCGTGGAAGATCGCCCCGGCGCTCGCGACCGGCAACACGGTCGTCCTGAAGCCCGCCGAGACGACCCCGCTGTCCGCCCTGTTCTTCGCGGACATCTGCCGCCAGGCCGGCCTCCCGAAGGGTGTCGTCAACATCCTCCCGGGTTACGGGGACACCGGCGCCGCGCTCGTCGAGCACCCGGACGTCAACAAGGTCGCCTTCACCGGCTCGACCGCCGTCGGCCGGTCCATCGCGAAGTCCGTCGCGGGCACCCGCAAGAAGCTCACCCTGGAGCTGGGCGGCAAGGGCGCCAACATCGTCTTCGACGACGCGCCCATCGACCAGGCCGTCGAGGGCATCGTCAACGGCATCTTCTTCAACCAGGGCCAGGTCTGCTGCGCGGGCTCCCGCCTCCTGGTCCAGGAGTCGATCCACGACGAGCTGCTCGACTCGCTCAAGCGGCGCCTGTCGACGCTCCGCCTGGGCGACCCGCTCGACAAGAACACCGACATCGGCGCCATCAACTCCGAGGAGCAGCTGGCCCGGATCACCTCGCTGGTCGAGCGGGGCGAGGCGGAGGGCGCCGAGCGCTGGACCGCCGCCTGCGAGATCCCGTCCGCCGGCTACTGGTTCGCCCCGACGCTCTTCACGAACGTCACCCAGGCGCACACCGTGGCCCGCGACGAGATCTTCGGCCCGGTCCTGTCGGTGCTGACCTTCCGTACCCCCGACGAGGCCGTCGCCAAGGCCAACAACAGCCAGTACGGCCTGTCGGCGGGCATCTGGACGGAGAAGGGCTCCCGCATCCTCGCGGTGGCGAACAAGCTCCGGGCCGGAGTCGTCTGGGCCAACACGTTCAACAAGTTCGACCCGACCTCGCCGTTCGGCGGCTACAAGGAGTCGGGCTTCGGCCGCGAGGGCGGCCGTCACGGTCTGGAGGCCTACCTCGATGTCTGACAGTCAGACCCGTCTTGGCGTCTTCAAGACCTACAAGCTGTACGTGGGCGGGAAGTTCCCGCGTTCCGAGAGCGGCCGGGTGTACGAGGTGACCGACTCCAAGGGCAAGTGGCTGGCCAACGCCCCGCTCTCGTCCCGCAAGGACGCCCGTGACGCGGTCGTCGCGGCCCGCAAGGCGTTCGGCGGCTGGGCGGGCGCGACCGCGTACAACCGCGGCCAGATCCTCTACCGCGTCGCCGAGATGCTGGAGGGCCGCCGGGACCAGTTCGTGCGCGAGGTCGCCGATGCCGAGGGCCTCGGCAAGTCGAAGGCCGCCGCGGTCGTCGACGCCGCGATCGACCGCTGGGTCTGGTACGCGGGCTGGACCGACAAGATCGCCCAGGTCGTCGGCGGCGCCAACCCGGTGGCCGGCCCGTACTTCAACCTGTCCACCCCGGAGCCGACCGGCGTCGTCACCGTGATCGCCCCGCAGGAGTCGTCCTTCCTGGGCCTGGTCTCCGTCATCGCCCCGGTGATCGCGACGGGCAACACGGCGGTGGTCATCGCCTCGGAGAAGTCCCCGCTCCCCGCCCTCTCCCTGGGCGAGGTCCTGGCCACCTCCGACCTCCCCGGCGGCGTCGTCAACATCCTCTCCGGCAAGGCCGCCGAGATGGGCCCGCACCTGGCGGCCCACCTCGACGTCAACGCGATCGACCTCACCGGCGCGGACGCCGACCTGGCCCGCGACCTGGAGATCGCCGCCGCGGACAACCTGAAGCGCGTCCTGCGCCCGCGCCCCACCGAGGACTTCGCCGAGTCCCCGGGCACGGACCGCATGACCGCGTTCCTGGAGACGAAGACCGTCTGGCACCCGACGGGTTCGCTGGGCGCGAGCGGCTCCTCGTACTAGACCGCGTGCGCGCGAGAGGCCCCGACCGTGAAAGGCCGGGGCCTCCTCGTCGTACCGCTACGGCAGCAGGCCCGACGCCAGCGGTCCCGCCACCGGCAGGTCCGCGAGGCCGCCGCCTCGCGTCACGAGGTCGGTCGCCATGTTCGTGCCGACCGGCTTGAAGTCGGCGACCTGGGTGCCGAGGCCGTTGTCGAGCGGGTCCACGCCGGTGTTGGCCAGCGGGTCGATCTGGAGCTCGGTCAGCGGCTTCACGCCCTGGCCGACGCCGTCCAGGGCGGCTTCTCCGTCCGCCTGGGTCAGCGAGTCCACCGGGAGCGGCAGGCCCAGTCCGTCGGCGGCCTGGGCCGCGGCGCCCGCGCCGAGCAGGGCGGCGCCGGCCGCCGTGACGGTGAGCCCGGCCTTCAGCAGGGCGGTGCGGCGGGAGGATCGGGGAGCGGCGTGACTCGCCATGGGGTGGGGTCCTTCCGAAGGGTGGTCGAGCGGGCACCGACAGTAGTGGAGGTGTGATGCTCGATACCAACGGGTCACCTCGGGGGTCCCCTATTGGGGGGAATGGTTCACACTGGTGTCCCGTGAGTTCCCAACCGATCCCGACCCGGGTCGTCCTGCTCGCGGGCCCCTCCGGCTCCGGCAAGTCGTCCCTCGCCGCCCGCACCGGACTGCCGGTGCTCCGTCTCGACGACTTCTACAAGGAGGGTGACGACCCCTCCCTGCCGCTCGTCGACGGCAGCACGGACATCGACTGGGACTCCCCGCTCTCCTGGGACGCGGACGCGGCCGTCGCCGCGATCGAGCAGCTGTGCCGTACGGGGCGGACCGACGTGCCCGTGTACGACATCGCCACCAGCTCGCGCGTCGACCACGAGACCCTCGACATCGAGCGCACGCCGCTGTTCGTGGCGGAGGGCATCTTCGCCGCCGACATCGTGGCCCGCTGCCGCGAACTCGGCGTGCTCGCCGACGCGCTCTGCCTGCGCGGCAGCCCGGCCACCACCTTCCGCCGCCGGCTGCTGCGCGACCTGAGGGAGGGCCGCAAGTCGGTCCCGTTCCTGCTGCGCCGCGGCTGGCGCCTGATGCGCGCCGAACGCTCCATCGTGGCCCGCCAGACCGCCCTCGGCGCCCACCCCTGCGCCAAGCCCGAGGCCCTGGGCCGCCTCGCGGCCGCGGCCGCGGGCCGCTGCCGCACCCCGGCCAACCACTGAGCCGTCCCCGACGCGCGCCGCGCTCACGTGGCCGTTCACCACGCGCACCCGCACCCGCACCCCCACCCCGCCGTACGCAAACGCGCCGAGGGCCGGACAGGATCCCCCGATCCTGCCCGGCCCTCGCCGGTTCCCCCGTACCCCCGTACGGTCCCCCGTGTTTCCCCCGTGGTCCCCCCGTCAGACCTTCAGGCGACCAACTCGCCGAAGGACTCCTCCTCGTCACGGCCGAAGCTCAGCACCTGGTCCTCGCGCAGTCGCCGCAGCGAGCGCCAGATGCTCGACTTCACCGTGCCGACACTGATGTCCAGGATCTCCGCGATCTCCGGATCGGTCCGGCCCTCGTAGTAGCGCAGCACCAGCATCGTGCGCTGCAGTTCGGGCAGCCGGGCCAGCGCCTGCCAGAGGACGGCGCGCAGTTCGGTGCCGCGCATCGCGTCCGTCTCGCCGACCGTCTCCGGCAGCTCCTCGGTCGGGTACTCGTTGAGCTTGCGCCGCCGCCAGGCGCTGATGTGCAGGTTCGTCATCGTGCGGCGCAGGTAGCCGCCGACCGCGGCCTTGTCGCTGATCCGGTCCCAGGCGCGGTACGTGGAGAACAGCGCGCTCTGGAGCAGGTCCTCGGCCTCGTAACGGTCACCGGTCAGGTGGTAGGCGGTGGCGTACAGGGAGGCCCGGCGCTCCTGGACGTAGGCGGTGAACTCCGCCTCCGAACGGGAGGAACGCTCCCCCGTGGCCTCCCCGTACCCCGTACCCCCGTCAGCCAGGGCCACCATGTACGGCGCCTTGCGCTGACGCCCGACGCTGCGAACGCACCCCCGTCCGTTCACCGCGCCGGACTTCTCGGTGCTCCGCGTGACGTCGTGGAGACGCGTGACAACTGCGCTTGAGGTGGTGCTGTGCAGTGCGTTCATCTCGCGCCCCCCGTCGGTTGGAGTCCGTAAGCCCTTGATGACGAAAAGACTGCCCGCCGCACTTCATGGCGGTGTCCGCCGACTGTCACAGCCGTGTCACAGGCCCCGGAGTGACGGAGGCGTGACTGGACGGTCGATCTCGGACGGCCGCATGGGACAGAATGAGGCCGTGCCTTTCCTGTTGCTGATCGAGGACGACGACGCCATCCGCACGGCCCTCGAACTCTCCCTGTCCCGCCAGGGCCACCGTGTGGCCACCGCGGCGACGGGCGAGGACGGTCTGAAGCTGCTCAAGGAGCAGCGTCCGGACCTGGTCGTGCTGGACGTGATGCTGCCCGGCATCGACGGTTTCGAGGTGTGCCGCCGGATCCGGCGTACGGACCAGCTGCCGATCATCCTGCTCACGGCCCGCAGCGACGACATCGACGTCGTCGTGGGCCTGGAGTCGGGTGCCGACGACTACGTGGTCAAGCCCGTGCAGGGCCGGGTGCTCGACGCCCGGATCCGCGCGGTGCTGCGGCGCGGCGAACGCGAGTCCACGGACTCGGCGACCTTCGGCTCGCTCGTGATCGACCGCTCGGCGATGACCGTCACCAAGAACGGGCAGGACCTCCAGCTCACGCCGACCGAGCTGCGGCTGCTCCTGGAGCTGAGCCGGCGGCCCGGCCAGGCCCTGTCGCGCCAGCAGTTGCTGCGGCTCGTGTGGGAGCACGACTACCTGGGCGACTCGCGGCTCGTCGACGCCTGTGTGCAGCGGCTGCGCGCCAAGGTGGAGGACGTGCCGTCCTCGCCGACCCTGATCCGTACCGTACGAGGTGTGGGCTACCGGCTGGACGTTCCTGCGTGACCAAGGGGATCGTCTCGGTACTCCGCTTCACCAGCCTGCGGCTGCGGCTCGTCGTCGTCTTCGCCCTGGTCGCGCTCACCGCGGCCGTGTCGGCGTCCGGCATCGCGTACTGGCTGAACCGCGAGGCGGTGCTCAAGCGCACCCAGGACAGCTCGCTCAACGACTTCCGGCAGGAGATGCAGAACCGGGCGGCGACGCTGCCGCTGCGGCCCACGGAGGACGAGCTGCGGCGCACCGCCGAGCAGATGGCGAGCGGCAGCGCGGGCTACAGCGTGCTGCTCGTCGGCGAGCGGGCGGCCGGCAAGCCGATCGTGGGCGCCTCCGACCCGGACGTGTTCACGCTCGCCGACGTGCCGGAGTCGCTGCGCACGGCGGTGGAGACGCGGCGCGCGGTGACGGAGGGCAATCCGTACCCGTACCACCTGTTCTGGCAGCGGACGCAGCGCGGCGGGACGCCGTACCTGGTCGGCGGGACGAGGATCGACGGCGGCGGGCCGACCGGCTACGTGTTCAAGTCGCTCGCCGCGGAGAAGGCCGACCTCAACTCGCTGGGCTGGTCCCTCGGCATCGCCACCGGCCTCGCCGTGATCGGCTCGGTG
Source organism: Streptomyces sp. NPDC004788 (assembly GCF_053601115.1). Taxonomy (NCBI): domain Bacteria; kingdom Bacillati; phylum Actinomycetota; class Actinomycetes; order Kitasatosporales; family Streptomycetaceae; genus Streptomyces; species Streptomyces sp. NPDC004788. Next base: position 59,540 of record NZ_JBSGBF010000004.1, on the reverse strand, counting down.
CTGCTCGCGCAGGTCGCGGCGACGACCGTGCTGCGCCCGGTGCACCGGCTCGGCGAGGCGGCCCGGCAGCTCGGCGAGGGCAAGCTGGACACCCGGCTGCGGGTCTCCGGCAACGACGAACTGGCCGACCTGTCGCGGACGTTCAACAGCGCGGCCGAGTCGCTGCAGAAGAAGGTCGCGGACATGAGCGCGCGGGAGGAGGCGAGCGCCCGTTTCGTCGCCGACATGTCGCACGAGCTGCGCACCCCGCTGACCGCGCTGACCGCCGTGACCGAGGTCCTGGAGGACGAGCAGGACGCGCTCGACCCGATGATCGCCCCGGCCGTGGCGCTCGTCGTCAGCGAGACGCGCCGGCTCAACGACCTGGTGGAGAACCTGATGGAGGTGACCCGCTTCGACGCGGGCACCGCCCGGCTGGTCCTCGACGACGTCGACATCGCCGACCAGATCACCGCCTGCATCGACGCCCGGGCCTGGCTGGACGCGGTCGACCTGGACGCCGAGCGCGGGATCGTGGCGCGGCTCGACCCGCGCCGCCTCGACGTGATCCTGGCGAACCTGATCGGCAACGCGCTGAAGCACGGCGGTTCGCCGGTGCGGGTGTCGGTGCGGACCGAGACGTCCGCCGAGAGCGGCGAGGAGGACCTGGTGATCGCCGTACGGGACCACGGGCCCGGCATCCCCGCGGAGGTCCTGCCGCACGTCTTCGACCGCTTCTACAAGGCGAGCGCGTCGCGGCCCCGCTCGGACGGCAGCGGCCTCGGCCTGTCGATCGCCATGGAGAACGCCCTGATCCACGGCGGCTCCATCACCGCGGACAACTCGACCGGTGCGGACGGACGGGTGGACGGCGCGGTGTTCGTGCTGCGGCTGCCCCGGGACGCCTCGGGGATAGCGCGCGAGCTGCAGACCCGCAGCAGCCAGGGTGAGGTGCAGGGCGAGGTGGAGGAGAGTTGAGACGTCGCCGTATGAGCCGTACGGGACGGGGACTCGTGGTTTTCGGCGCTGCCGTACTGCTCGCGGGCTGCGGCATCCGTACGACCTCGGTGCCGGTGGACGCCGGCGCGGCCCCCTCGCGGGTGCCGTGCGACACCTCGGCCGGCGCCACGCCCGACGGGGCCGCCCCCGGCACGGGCGTGCCGCTGCACGTGTACCTGCTGTGCGGGGCGCAGCTGGAGCGGGTCGAGCGCCGCTCGCCGCTGCCGGAGGAGAAGGCGGCGGGTGATCCGGTGCGTACGGCCTCGGCGCTGCTCGCCCAGCTGGTGACCGAGCCGTCGGCCGACGAGCGGCAGGCCGGCTTCGCCACGGCCGTGAAGGGCCCGCTGCTGGTCGGCGGCGCCCACAAGGGCGATGTGAAGGGCACGCTGCGGCTCAGCCGCCAGCCCGAGGACCTGCCGGCGGCCGCGCTCGCGCAGATCGTCTGCACCTTCGCCGAGAGCACGGCGGGCGCGGCGGGCGCGGGCGGTGACACGGTGGTGCTCGGCGGCCCGGGCTCGTACGAGCCGCGCCGCTATCTGTGCACGGAGCAGCTGAAGGAGCGCCCGGAGTCGGCGGTGTCGTCGACGCCGGCGACGACCCGGGCGACCGCTCCGGCGACCGCTCCGGCATCGGCTCCCTCCGGCGCCCCCTAAGGGCCGGTCGGGGTTCGATCCGGGTCGGGGCGGAACCGATTCCGCCGGGGGGCGCGTCTTGGGGGGCGTGCAACCTCAAGGTTCGGGCGGTTCGGGCGGTTCCGGCGGCAGTGCCGCCACGGTGGTACGCGTGGCGGGGTTCCTGCTCCTCCTCGCGCATGTGCTCTGCGTCGCCTGGGTGGCGCTCCGGCCGCGGGACGTGGCCTGGGTGACCGCGCCGAACCTGACCCCGCTCGCCGGCATCCGCGCCTATCTGCTGCTCGGCCCGGCCGAGGCGGCCTGGCGGATCGGCAAGGAGCTGCTGCTCCTGGCCCCGCTCGGGGTGCTGCTGCCGATGTGCGACGGGCGTCTGAAGGTCTCGCCGTGGGCGTCCCTGGCCCGTACGACGGCGGCGGGCGCGCTGGTGTCGCTGGCCGTGGAGCTGCTGCAGACGGCGGTGCCCGGGCAGGTCGTGGACGTCGACTCGGTGCTCCTGAACACGGTGGGCGTGGCGCTCGCGCACGTCCTGCTCGTGCCGACGGGGCGGGCGCGGCTGCGGCGGCGGGCGGCGGCGCGGTCGGGCGCCTCCCGGGGGTCCTCCCCAGTGCGGATGCGGCGGGCGGTCCCTCAGGGTCCGACCCCGACGATTCCCAGGGTCGGGATCGCCCCCTAGACCGACGTTTCGTCCCTTCGCCGGCGGCAGCATGGAGGCATCGGACAGCGCGATCACCGGGATCGCCGCCGGAAACGAAGGAGCCCACCATGGCCGCACTTGCCCGCCCCCGTGACGGACGCGTGATCGGCGGAGTGTGCGCGGCGCTGGCCCGGCGCTTCGGCATCTCCGACTGGACGATGCGCGCGATCTTCCTGGTCTCGTGCCTGCTGCCGGGCCCGCAGTTCCTGATCTACCTGGCGCTGTGGGTGCTGCTGCCGGCGGAGAAGTCGCCGAGCATGGCCTGGTAGTCGCCGTACGCATGCCGAAGGGGCGCCCATCCGGTCCGGGTGGGCGCCCCTTCGGCGTGTGCAAGGCCGGCGTGGGTACGGCCGACGTGCGTACGGCTGGCGCGCGTACCGCCAGCTCGCGTACCGCCGGCGCGCCGCTTAGAGCGGCAGGCCGCCGGCCAGGCCGCCGAGGCCGCCCACCGGCAGGCCGTTCAGCGGCAGGCCGCCGAGGAGGCCGGTCGCGCCCTGGAGCGGGGTGGCGGCGAGGCCGCTCTTGGCGCCGTCCAGCGGCAGGTTCGACGCCTGCTTCTGCACCTCGCCCGGGAGGTTCTGGGCCTGGTCGACCGCGCCGGGCACGGCGTTGACGGCCTGCTCCGCGCCGCTGCCGACGGCGGTCTCGCCGCCGGCCAGGGCCGCGTCGGTGCCCGCGGGCAGCTCGGTGACGTCCTCGCCGACCGGGACGGTGTTGGTGACCAGGCCCAGGGCGTCCGGGCCGGCCGGCTCCGGGGCGGGGGCGGCGGAGGCCGTGCCGGCGGCAGCGGCGGCGAAAGCGGCACCCAGGACGGCGACACCGAGCTTCTTGGCGGCGGACTGCTTCATCAGAAAATCTTCCTCGGGAATCTCGGGGATCACGGGGCGGGGAATTCGTGGAATGCAGAGCGGCTACGCAACCTAACGAGCGAATGCCCCGTCCGCAAACACCGAAATGCGGCCGGGCGTGGTGCGCCCGGCCGCTCCGATGATCGTCCCGGAGGCCCTCGCTCAGCCGGTCGGGCGGGAAGACTCGCTGGTGGTGGCGGTCTGCTGGAACAGCCATTCGGACTTCAGCTCGGCATATCCCGGCTTGATGACGTCATTGATCATGGCGAGTCGTTCATCGAAAGGAATGAACGCTGATTTCATCGCATTGACCGTGAACCACGCCATGTCGTCGAGCGTGTAACCGAACGCCTCGACCAGGAATTCGAATTCCTTGCTCATGCTGGTGCCGCTCATCAGCCGGTTGTCGGTGTTGACCGTCGCCCGGAAGTGCAGCTTGCGGAGCAGTCCGATGGGGTGCTCCGCGTACGAGGCGGCGGCACCGGTCTGGAGGTTGGAGGTCGGGCACATCTCCAGCGGGATCCGCTTGTCGCGGACGTACGCGGCGAGCCGGCCGAGGCTGACCGAGCCGTCCGCGGCGACCTCGATGTCGTCGATGATCCGCACGCCGTGGCCGAGCCGGTCCGCGCCGCACCACTGGAGCGCCTGCCAGATCGACGGCAGGCCGAACGCCTCGCCCGCGTGGATCGTGAAGTGGTTGTTCTCCCGCTTCAGGTACTCGAAGGCGTCGAGGTGACGGGTGGGCGGGAAGCCGGCCTCGGCGCCCGCGATGTCGAAGCCGACCACGCCGGAATCGCGGTAGCGGTTGGCGAGTTCGGCGATCTCCAGGGCGCGGGCGGCGTGCCGCATCGCGGTCAGCAGGGCACCGACCCGGATCCGGTGCCCGTTGGCCCGCGCCTGCCGCTCGCCCTCGCGGAAGCCCTCGTTGACGGCCTCGACGACCTCTTCGAGGGTGAGACCGCCCTCCAGATGCTGCTCGGGGGCGTAGCGCACCTCGGCGTAGACGACGCCGTCCTCGGCGAGGTCGACCGCGCACTCGGCGGCGACGCGGACCAGCGCCTCGCGGGTCTGCATGACGGCGCAGGTGTGCGCGAAGGTCTCCAGATAGCGCTCCAGCGAACCGGAGTCGGCCGCCTCGCGGAACCAGATGCCGAGCTTGTCGGGCTCGGTCTCCGGGAGCGCGTCATAGCCCTGGGCCCGGGCGAGTTCGATGATCGTGCCGGGGCGCAGCCCGCCGTCGAGGTGGTCGTGCAGCAGCACCTTCGGGGCGCGGCGGATCTGGTCCACGGTGGGAGTGGTGGGGATCTGGCTCGTCATTTCGGCACTGTAGCGCCTACGCGCGTAGAGCGCGCCTCTTCGGCACCTGAATTCTCGGTGCGGAAGCCAGGTCCGTCGGCCTAGCCTGCGGGTATGCCCCTCGACGACTCCGACGGCCTCGAACTGCGCCGCATCCAGGCCTTCCTGTCCGCGTTCACCCGCCGGCAGGCCGAGCGGACGGTCGACTTCCGCGGCGGCTTCGCCGCGCTCGACGACACCTACGCACTGTCCCACGGCAACAACCACGTGCTGGTGGACGGCGCGCCCGACCCCGCGACGCTGCCCGCCGTGGTCGACGCGGCCATGGCCCATCTCGCCCACCGCACCGTCTACATCCCGGACGGGGCGGTCGGTGAGGCCTGCGCCGGCCCGCTCACGGCGGCCGGCTACACCCGCGCCACGGTCCTCCTCATGCGCCACACCGGCCCGGTCCCGGAACTCGGCGGTGCCCGCGAGGTGGATCTGCCGGCGCTGCGCGGGCCGGTGGCCGAGAGCTGGCGGCGCCTTCTGCCGGACGCCGCGGACGAGGTCGTCGAGACCCTGGTGGAGCGCCGCGCGGCCCGCCTCCGGGGCGCGGACGACGTGCGCTTCCTCGCCTCCCACGACGAGTTCGGCGAGGTCGCCTCGTGGGCCGACCTCTATGTCGACCGGGCCACCGGCGTGGCCCAGATCGAGGACCTGGTCACGGCCGGCTCGCACCTCGGCCAGGGCCACGCCGGAGTCGTCCTGGACACCGCCCTCCGCCTGGCGGCCGCGGCCGGCGCCACCACGACCTTCCTCACCGCCCTGGCCGACGACTGGCCGCGCCACTGGTACGAGCGGCGCGGCTTCGTACCGGTGGGCGAGGTGCACTGCTTCGAACGGGCCTAGGGATGGCGGCCGTTCGCTCAGCGGGTGATACGTAACAGAGACCGCGCGTACGGCTGTCGTACACCTCGCCTTCTGAGACTGTTCCGTCATGACGCACAACGCACTCGTGGCACCGGCCGGCACCCGGAGACCCCGGCTCGGTCGGCCCGTCGGAGCGACGCAGACGGTCACCGAGGTCGGCGGAGTGGTGCTGCTGCTGCCGGACGGCGAGCCGGTGTCGGGGCGCGGGCCGTCGGCGTGGGCGCACGCGGCGGCGCTGCCGCTCGGGCGGGCGCTGGGACGGGCGGGGCGGGCCGAGGGGCTCGTCGCGCAGGTGGTGCGCTACCGCGGCCGCGGCTGGAACGGGGCGGACGCGCAGCTCGCGGCGGACGCGTCGTGGGCGGTCGCGGAGGCGGTGCGGCGGTACGGGGACGTGCCGGTCTGCCTGGCCGGGCGCGGGATGGGGGCGCGGGCGGCGCTGCACGCGGCCGGGCACGCGGCGGTGACGGCGGTCCTGGCGGTCGCGCCGTGGCTGCCGGAGGACGACCGGGCGGCCGAGCCCGAGCCCGTACGGCAGTTGGTGGGGCGCCGGGTCCTGCTCGTGCAGGGGACGAACGACGCGCGGACGGATCCGGAGCTGTCGTACCGCTACGCCGAGCGGGCCAAGAAGTCGAACCGGGACACCTGCCGCTTCGAGGTGCACGCGGACGGGCACGCGCTGCGGCAGTACCAGGACGAAGTGCACGCCCTGGCGGCCGACTTCGTGCTCTCCTCGCTGTTCGGGCGGCCGCAGAGCCGGCCGCTGGCCGACGCGATGGCGGCGCCGCCGCCGCTGGGCCTGCGGATGCCGCTGGCGGCGGGCTTCGGCTGCTCGCGGCGGTAGCCCGCGCCGGTGGTTCGCGCCGGTGGTTCACTGCGCTGATTCACTGCCGTGCTTCACTGCGCTGATTCACTCCGGCAGCAGGCTGCCCCGCTTGCTCAGCAGGAACTTCTTGAAGGCGGCCACCGGTGGGGTGTCCGGGTGGCCGTCGAGCCAGGCCACGCCGATCTCGCGGACCGCGCGCGGCGAGGTCACGCCGAGTTCGACGACGCCGGGCCGGGCGACGGCCGGGGGCGGCAGGAGGGCGACGCCGAGACCGGCGGCGACGAGGCCGCGGAGGGTCTCGGCCTCCTCGCCCTCGAAGGCGACACGGGGCTTGAAGCCGGCCTGTGCGCACAGGTCGTCGGTGATGCGGCGCAGCCCGTAGCCGGGTTCGAGGGTCACGAAGGTCTCGTCGGCGGCCTCGGCGAGCCGGATCCGCTTGCGGGAGGCGAGCCGGTGGTCGTCGGGGACGACGAGCCGCAGCCGCTGTTCGTCGAGGCGGCGGCCGACGAGGTCGGGCGCGTCGGGGACGGGCGAGGTGAGGCAGAGGTCGAGCTCGCCGGAGCGGAGCCGTTCGATCATGGCCTCGCCGTAGTTCTGCACCAGGGTGAAGCGGACCCTGGGGTGGTCGACGCGGAAGGCGCGGATGAGTCCGGGCACGGTCTCGGAGCCCATGGTGTGCAGGAAGCCGAAGGCGACCCGGCCGGCGGTGGGGTCGGCGTCGGCGCGTACGGTGTCGGCGGCGCGCTCGACCTCGGCGAGGGCCCGCTCGGCGGCGCCGAGGAAGCGGCGGCCGGCGGCGGTGAGCGAGACCGTGCGGCCGCGGCGGGCGAACAGGGCAACGCCGAGGTCCTCTTCGAGTCGGACCATGGCCCGCGACAGCGTCGACTGCGGCACGCCCATCTCCTGCGCGGCCCTGGTCACGTGCTCGTGCCGGGCGACGGCGGCGAAGTACGCGAGCCGCGGCGCGAGCAGCAGTCCCATGTCTTCTTCGTTACTGTTCGGTGACAGCCGATGCTGTGACCTGTACTCATGCATCACGGGAACGATTACAGCAGTTCCGTGCATTGGACGCATGAAACCGGGGGGCCTACGTTCGAGGCATGCCTTCCGCCAGTACCAAGGCGGCCGCCACCCGCGCGGTCGCCGACGCAAGCCTTCCCTCCGAAGACTCCCGGCTCGCCCCCGGCCGCCCCGGCTACCGCCGGATGAGCCTGGCGCTGTTCGCCGCCGGAGTGGCCACCTTCGCCCTCCTCTACTCCACCCAGGCCCTCCTCCCCGCCGTCTCGGCCGAGTTCGGCGCCACCGCGTCGGCCGCCTCCTGGACGGTCTCCGCCGCGACCGGCGCGCTCGCCCTGTGCGTCCTCCCCCTCAGCGCGCTGTCCGAGCGCTTCGGGCGCCGCTCGATGATGACGGCCTCGCTCGCGGTCGCCGTCGCCGTCGGTCTGCTCGTGCCGCTCGCCCCGAACCTGGACTGGCTCGTCGCGCTGCGCGCGGTGCAGGGCGCCGCCCTGGCCGGTGTGCCGGCCTCGGCGATGGCGTTCCTGGCCGAGGAGGTGCGGCCGAAGGCGCTGGTCGCCGCGATCGGCCTGTTCGTGGCGGGCAACTCCATCGGCGGCATGAGCGGCCGGATCGTCACCGGCTGGGTGGCCCAGCTGTGGGGCTGGCGGGCGGGCCTGGCGGCCGTCGGCCTGATGGCCGTGGGCTGCGCGATCGCCTTCCGCGTGCTCATCCCGAAGGCCCGGCACTTCACGCCCGGCACGCTGAACCCGCGGCTGCTCGCGCGGACCGTGCGCGGTCACCTCGCGGACCCGCTGCTCGTGCGGCTCTACGCGATCGGCGCGCTGTTCATGACGGTCTTCGGCGCCGTCTACACGGTGATCGGCTACCGGCTCGTCGAGGCGCCGTTCTCGCTGCCGCAGGGCGTGGTCGGCTCGATCTTCCTGGTCTACCTGGTCGGTACGGTCTCCTCCGCGGCGGCCGGCCGGCTCGTCGGCCGGCTCGGCCGGCGGGGCGCGCTCTACCTGGCCGTCTCCACGACGGCGGCGGGGCTGCTGCTCTCGCTCGCCGACGCGCTGCCCGCCGTCCTCGCGGGCCTGGTCCTGATCACCGCCGGCTTCTTCGCCGGGCACGCGGTCGCCTCCTCCTCGGTGAGCCGCACCGCGAAGACGGGCCGCGCGCAGGCCTCGGCGCTCTACCAGTCGGCGTACTACCTGGGCAGCAGCGCGGGCGGCACGCTCGGCGCGGTCGCCTTCCACGCGGGCGGCTGGGCCGGGACGGTCGTGATCGGCCTGGTGGCGGTGCTCGGCGTCGTGTCGATCACGCTGTACGGGACGCACAGCGCGCGCGTCGAGGCGCGGCGCGACCGGCAGCGGCAGCGGCAGCGGCTCGCGGCGGCCTGACGCTGCGCGATCGCCCGGTCACGGCATTGCAACCGTTCGGCTCCCCCGCGAGTCTTAACTCTCAGGACTCTAGGGGGAGTTGACGATCATGAGTGCGATTCGGAGCACCAATCGGAGCGGCAGCCGGAGCACCGGCCGGAGGAGAGCGGGCGTCGGCCTCGCGGTCACGTCCCTGGTCGTGCCGCTGACGGTGGCCCTCGGCGCCGCCCCGGCGCAGGCGGCGACGTACTGCAACACGACGACCGGCCCGTACCAGAAGCAGGTGGAGAAGTTCCTCGGCCGGCCCGTCGACGGGCGCCAGTCGCTCACCGACTGCCGGACGATCCAGGCGTTCCAGCAGAAGCACGGGATCCTGCCGTCGGCGGGTTACGCCGGTGTGATCACCTGGCGCACCATGTCGACGATGCTCGCGCAGCGGGCCGCCGGCACCAACCCGAACCGTGAGGGCAGGTGTCCGACGAACAAGGGCCGGATCGCCTGCGTCGACCTGACCCGCCAGCTCAGCTGGATCCAGGACGGCGCCCGCCTCAAGTACGGCCCGGTGCCCGTGCGCACGGGCCGGGACGGCGCGGAGACCCGTACCGGCGCGAAGAAGATCTACTGGCGCCACATCAACCACTGGTCGACGCTCTACCACGTGTCGATGCCGTACTCGCAGTTCTTCGACGGCGGGCAGGCCTTCCACTCGACCACCAAGTCCATGTGGAACCCGCCGGGTTCGGGCGGCTGCGTCAACATGCGGCCGGCGGACGCGAAGGCGTACTGGAACCTGCTGCGGACGGGCGACGACGTGTTCGTGTACGGGCGCAAGCCCGGAACGTGACGGAATCCGGCGAACGGGCCCTCGTTGTCAGTGGGCTGCGCTAGCTTCCCCTCATCGGCGTCGAACGGGCGCCGGTGAGGGGCGAGCGGGGTGGACGCGATGGCCATGACGACCGGCGAACCGAAGTCGGACGACCTGGAGAAGTACCGTACGGAGCTGACCGGTTACTGCTACCGGATGCTGGGCTCCGCCTTCGAGGCGGAGGACGCGGTGCAGGACACCATGGTGCGCGCCTGGCGTTCGCTCGACTCCTTCGAGGGGCGCTCGTCGCTGCGGTCCTGGCTGTACCGGATCGCGACCAACGTGTGTCTGGACGCGCTCAGCGCGGGCAACCGGCGGGCCCGGCCGATGGACCTGACGGATCCGACGCCGGTGGCGCAGGCCCGGCTCAACGAGCGCCCGGAGGTCACCTGGCTGGAGCCGGTGCCGGACGGCCGGGTGCTGCCGTCGGTGGCCGACCCGGCGGAGACGGCGGTGTCGCGGGAGACCGTGCGGCTCGCGTTCGTGGCGGCGCTGCAGCACCTGCCGCCGAAGCAGCGGGCGGTGCTGATCCTGCGCGAGGTGCTGGCCTGGAAGGCGGCCGAGGTCGCCGAGCTGCTCGGCCTGACCGTCGCCTCGGTCAACAGCGCCCTGCAGCGGGCCCGCGCGACCATCGCCGAGCAGGCGCCGGCCACCTCGGACGCGGCGGACCCGCTGGACGAGGAGCAGAAGGCGCTCCTGGACCGCTACGTGGCGGCCTTCGAGGGCTATGACATGCAGGCCCTGACGGCCCTCCTCCACGAGGACGCGACGATGTCCATGCCGCCGTACGACCTGTGGCTGCGCGGCCACGACGACATCGTGGGCTGGATGCTGGGCGTCGGCGAGGTGTGCCGCGGCTCCCGGCTGGTGCCGACCGTGGCGAACGGCCAGCCGGCCTTCGCGCACTACCACCCGGACCCGGAGGGCGGCTTCGCGCCGTGGGCCCTGATCGTGCTCCAGGTGCACGACGGGAAGATCGGCGGGATGGACTTCTTCCTGGACACCAAGCGCTGGTTCCCGCTGTTCGACCTGCCGGAGCGGCTGGAGGCCTGACACTCATACGAGATCGCCGAGGCCGACGAGGCCGAGCAGCCCGCGCAGCTCGGCCCGGACGCCCGTGAAGACGAGCCGGTGCCCGCGCCGCCGCGCGGCGAGCCGCAGCCGGGCGAGGGCGTCGACGGCGGCGAGATCGGCCCGCTCCAGCCCGCCGGCCTCGCAGACGACGAGGGTGGGCTCGGCGGCGTCGAGCAGCGCGCAGAGCCGCCCGACGTCGTCGGGGGCGGGCCGCGCGGGCAGCCGCAGTTCGAGGGTGCGCGAGGTGTCCACACGGGGTGGACCGCCGCCGCGCCCGGAACTCATCGCGGCCGGGAGCCGGGGCTCAGCCGACGGGGAACTCGGCGGTGTCGAGGGTGAGGCCGAAGGGGGCGGGGAGGTGGATCTCCTCGCCGAACGGGACCGCGCTCAGAACGCGGTAGACGTCACCCTTCGGCTCGCCGTAGAGGGTGACGGTGGGTCCTCCCGGCGCGAACGGGTCGACGAGGAGGTACAGCGGCACACCGGCTTGGGCGTACCCAGCGGCCTTCGTGATGCAGTCCGTACCCGCATTGGAGACGGTGAGTGCGCTCATGGCGGTCTCCTCTATCGGTGCGTCACCGATCCCAGCATGCCGAACGGGGCCGGTGGAGGTCCACCGGCCCCGTTCGCCCGAAGGTGTCCCTGGCACATGCCAGAGGCGATCAGTGCATCACGCGATGCGGTCCAGCACGATCGGGTTCGGGGTGAACTCCGTGCCCGCCGGGGCGATGTCCCACGCGGCCGTCAGGGACTTCAGCGCGTAGTCGAACTTCTCCGGGGTGTCCGTGTGCAGGGTGAGCAGCGGCTGGCCCGCCGTCACCGTGTCGCCCGGCTTCGCGTGGAGCTCGACGCCCGCGCCGGCCTGGACCGGGTCCTCCTTGCGGGCGCGGCCGGCGCCGAGGCGCCAGGCGGCGATGCCGATGGCGTAGGCGTCCAGGCGGGTGAGGACGCCGGAGGACGGGGCGGTCACGACGTGCTGCTCGCGGGCGACCGGGAGGGTGGCGTCCGGGTCGCCGCCCTGGGCGGCGATCATGCGGCGCCAGGCGTCCATGGCGGAGCCGTCGGCGAGGGCCTTGGCCGGGTCGGCGTCCTTGATGCCGGCGGCGTCGAGCATCTCGCGGGCCAGGGCGATGGTGAGCTCGACGACGTCGGCGGGGCCGCCGCCCGCGAGGACCTCGACGGACTCGCGGACCTCGAGGGCGTTGCCGGCGGTGAGGCCGAGCGGGGTGGACATGTCGGTGAGCAGGGCGACGGTCTTGACGCCGCTGTCGGTGCCGAGCGCCACCATGGTGGAGGCGAGCTCGCGGGCGTCCTCGATGTTCTTCATGAAGGCGCCGGTGCCGACCTTGACGTCGAGGACCAGGGAGCCGGTGCCCTCGGCGATCTTCTTCGACATGATCGAGGAGGCGATCAGCGGGATGGCCTCGACCGTGCCGGTGACGTCACGCAGCGCGTAGAGCTTCTTGTCCGCCGGGGCCAGGCCGTCGCCGGCCGCGCAGATGACCGCGCCGGTGGTGTCGAGGACGTGCAGCATCTCCTCGTTGGAGAGCAGCGCCCGCCAGCCGGGGATGGACTCCAGCTTGTCGAGGGTGCCGCCGGTGTGGCCGAGACCTCGGCCGGAGAGCTGCGGGACGGCCGCGCCGCAGGCGGCGACGAGCGGGGCGAGCGGCAGGGTGATCTTGTCGCCGACGCCGCCGGTGGAGTGCTTGTCCGCGGTCGGCCGGGACAGCGAGGAGAAGTCCATGCGCTCGCCGGAGGCGATCATGGCCGCGGTCCAGCGGGCGATCTCGTCGCGGTTCATGCCGTTCAGCAGGATCGCCATGGCCAGGGCGGACATCTGCTCGTCGGCGACCTCCCCGCGGGTGTAGGCGTCGATGACCCAGTCGATCTGCTCGGGGCTCAGCTCGCCCTTGTCCCGCTTGGTGCGGATGACGGAGATGACGTCCATGTGGTGATGCCTCTTTCTACGCGCATAGAGGTGGAAAGGAGGAGCGGCCCTTCCCATCGTGCCGGAAGGGCCGCTCAGAGGTGTTACTTGGCGAGGTGGTCCGGGCCGAATGCCTGCGGCAGCATCTCCGCCAGGGTGACGAACCCCGCGGGCGTCTCCAGGACGAGTTCGGCGCCCCCGAACTCGTACAGCAGCTGCCGGCACCGGCCGCACGGCACCAGGGACTCGCCCCGGCCGTCGACGCACACGAAGTGCGTGAGCCGACCGCCGCCGGTCGCCTGGAGCTGCGAGACCAGCCCGCACTCGGCGCACAGACCGAGGCCGAACGAGGCGTTCTCCACGTTGCAGCCGGAGACCACCCGCCCGTCGTCGACGAGCGCCGCCGCGCCGACCGGGAAGCCGGAGTACGGGGCGTAGGCGTGGGACATCGCCTCCCGCGCCGTCGTCCGCAGCAGCTCCCAGTCGGTCTCGGACAAGGGCGTCACTTGCCCTGGCCCTTCTGGTACGGCAGACCGTCCGCCTTCGGCATCCGCAGCCGCTGCGCCGACAGGGCGAGCACGAGCAGCGTGGTGACGTACGGAGCGGCGTCGACGAACTGGCTCGGGACCTGGTCGGTGAGGACGTACCAGAAGAAGAAGCCGACGGCGAAGACGGCGCCGAGCGCGGCGACCACCCACTTCTTCCGGTACATCTGCCACAGTGCGGCGATCACCAGGAGCAGCGCGACGAGCAGCAGCAGCGCGTGGACGTTCTCGGCGCCGCCGCGCAGCTTGAGGCTGTCGGTGAAGCCGAACAGGCCGGCGCCCATGGCCATGCCGCCCGGCATCCAGTTGCCGAAGATCATCGCGGCGAGACCGATGTAACCGCGGCCGCCGGTCTGGCCCTCCTGGTAGATGCCGGTGGAGACGATCGCGAGGAACGCGCCACCGAGGCCGGCGAGGCCTCCCGACACCACCACGGCGATGTACTTGTACTTGTAGACGTTGACGCCCAGGGACTCGGCCGCGACCGGGTTCTCACCGCAGGAGCGCAGCCGCAGGCCGAAGGCCGTGCGCCACAGCAGCCACCAGGTGGCCGGGATCAGCAGGACGGCGACGACGGTCAGCAGCGACAGGTTGGTGACCAGGCCGCCGAGGATGCCGGCGATGTCCGAGATCAGGAACCAGTGCTTCTGCTGGAGGTCCTGCAGCCAGTCCGAGAGCCCCGGGATGGTGATGTCGGTGATCTGGTCGATGCGCGGGGACTGCTTGGCGGAGCCGCCCTCGGCCTCGGCGAACGTGAACTTCGACAGGTACTTGGTGAAGCCGAGCGCCAGGATGTTGATCGCCACACCGGAGACGATGTGGTTCACGTTGAAGGTGACCGTGATGATCGCGTGCAGCAGACCGCCGAGCGCGCCGCCGAGGATGCCGACGACGACACCCGTCCACGGGCCCCACTGGTAGCCGGCCCAGGCACCGAACCAGGTGCCGAGGATCATCATGCCTTCGAGGCCGATGTTGACGACGCCCGCACGCTCGGACCACAGACCGCCGAGACCGGCCATGGCGATCGGCACGGCGAGCTGGAGCGCGCCGGAGACCTGGCCGACCGAGGTGAGGTCGTCGGCGCCGGACACGACCCGGACGAAGGAGAAGAGGACGAGACCGGCCGCCACGATCAGCAGGATCCAGGGCCAGGTCAGCTTGCGGCGCGCGGCCTTCTTCGGCGCGGCGCTGGGCTTGGCGACGGTGCCGGTGCTCATGCCGCCACCTCCTTGTCGGTCTTGATGGCGCGGCCGGCGGCCAGCTGTTCGCCGACCTTCTGCTGCTGACGGCGGAGGCCGTAACGGCGGACGAGCTCGTAGGAGACGACCACGGCGATCACGATGATGCCCTGCATGATCTGCGTGATCTCCTTCGGGTACCCGTTGGTGTCCAGCGAGGAGGACGCCTTCTCCAGGAACGCGAAGAGGAGGGACGAGAAGAGGATGCCGACCGGGTGGTTGCGGCCGAGCAGGGCGATGGCGATGGCGGTGAAGCCGACGCCGACCGGGAAGTCGAGGCTGTACGTGTGGGTCTCGCCGAGCAGCGTCGGCATGCCGGACAGACCGGCGAGGCCACCCGAGATCAGCATCGCGGTGAGGATCATCTTCTTGGCGTCGACACCGCTGGCCTGGGCGGCGGACTCGCTGGCGCCGGTGGCGCGCAGGTCGAAGCCGAACTTGGTGCGGTTGAGGACGAACCAGTAGACGACGCCGAGCGCGAGCGCGACGAAGGTGAAGCCGTAGATGACCCCGTTGCCCTCGCCCATGTCGATGCCGGGGAACCAGCCGGACTCGGGGATCTCACCGGTGGTGAGGTTGTTGGAGCCGGCCGGCTGGACGCCCCAGTTCTTCGGCAGGATCAGCCAGGCCACCAGCGAGGTCGTGATGGCGTTGAGCATGATCGTCGAGACGACCTCGGAGACGCCGCGGGTGGTCTTCAGGAGGGCCGCGATGCCGGCCCAGAAGGCACCGACGAGGATCGCGACGAGCACGATCAGCAGGATGTGCAGCGGACCGGGCAGGGTCACGGAGGCACCGACGACGGCCGACACCATCGCCGCGAGGCGGTACTGGCCGTCGACGCCGATGTTGAAGAGGTTCATCCGGAAGCCGATGGCCACGGCCAGGGACGCCAGGTAGTAGATGCCGGTCTGGTTGATGATCAGCACCTGGATGTCGGAGTATCCGGCGTTCTCGATCATCAGCCGGATCGGCTCGATCGGGTCGAGGCCCGTGGCGAGCAGCACCAGCACGGTGAGCACGAAGGAGGAGACCAGCGCGAGCACCGGGCCCGCGGCCCCGATGAGCAGCTTGTCCTTGTCGATCTTCATCATCGGGCGTCACCGTCTTCGGGGTGCTGGTCGTTGCCCTCGAGGCGGCCGGTGGCGGCGCCGGTCATGGCGGAGCCCAGCTCCTCGGGCGTGATGGTGGCGGGGTCGGCGTCGGCCACGAGCTTGCCGCGGTACATGACCCGGAGGGTGTCGGACAGGCCGATCAGCTCGTCGAGGTCGGCGGAGATCAGCAGCACGGCCAGGCCCTCGCGGCGGGCGTCGCGGATGGCGTCCCAGATCTGCGCCTGCGCGCCGACGTCCACACCACGGGTGGGGTGGGCGGCGATCAGGAACTTCGGGGCGTGGCTCATCTCGCGGCCGACGATCAGCTTCTGCTGGTTGCCGCCCGACAGCGAGGCGGCGGTGACGTCGATGCCGGGCGTGCGGACGTCGTACTCGCGCACGATCCGCTCGGTGTCCTTGCGGGCGGCCTTCGGGTCGAGGATGCCGCGCTTGGAGTTGGGCTTCTCGGTGACGTGGCCGAGGATGCGGTTCTCCCAGAGCGGGGCTTCGAGCAGCAGGCCGTGGCGGTGGCGGTCCTCGGGGATGTAGCCGATGCCGCCCTCGCGGCGCTTGCGCACCGAGACCTTGGTGATGTCGTCGCCGTCGAGGGTGATGACGCCCGCGTCGGGGGCGTTCATGCCCATCAGGGCCTCGATGAGCTCGGTCTGGCCGTTGCCCTCGACGCCGGCGATGCCCAGGATCTCGCCCTTGTGGATGGTGAGGGAGATGTCGTCGAGCAGCTTGCGGCCGGCGACCGGCTCCTCGTGCATCGCGGCGGACTGGGAGGGGTCCGCGGGGGCCGCGGTGGTCACCGGGGCGGCGGCCGCGGCGCCGGCCTCGGTCAGGGTGAGGCCCTGGACCTGCAGCATCGGGACGTCCGTCACCGTCGACTCGCGGGTCTCCGGGGAGGGCAGCTCGGTGCCGACCATCAGCTCGGCGAGCTGCTTGGTGGTGGCGGTCTTCGGGTCGGCGGTGCCGACGGTGGTGCCGCGGCGGATGACGGTGATGTCGTCCGCGACCTTCAGGACCTCGCCGAGCTTGTGCGAGATGAAGATGACCGTGAGGCCCTCGGACTTGAGCTCGCGCAGGTTGTCGAAGAGCGCGTCGACCTCCTGCGGGACGAGCACGGCGGTCGGCTCGTCGAGGATCAGGATCCGGGCGCCGCGGTAGAGGACCTTGAGGATCTCCACGCGCTGCCGGTCGGCGACGCCGAGGTCCTCGACGAGGACGTCGGGGCGGACGCCGAGGCCGTACGCGTCGGAGATCTCCTGGATCTTCCTGCGGGCCTTGGCACCGATGCCGTGGAGCTTCTCGCCGCCGAGGACGACGTTCTCCAGGACGGTGAGGTTGTCGGCGAGCATGAAGTGCTGGTGCACCATGCCGATGCCGCGCGCGATGGCGTCACCGGGGCTGGAGAAGGAGCACTGCTCGCCGTCGACGGCGATGGTGCCCTCGTCCGGCTTCTGCATGCCGTAGAGGATCTTCATCAGGGTCGACTTGCCGGCACCGTTCTCACCGATGAGGGCGTGAACGGTGCCCTTCCGGACGGTGATGTCGATGTCCTTGTTGGCGACGACGCCGGGGAAGCGCTTGGTGATGCCGTGGAGTTCTACGGCAGGGGGGCTGGACGCGTTGATGGCGCACTCTCCTTGGCCGAAAGGAGTGGGAGCGGAGTGGGCAGGCGGGGCGGGGCGAAGGTATCGTGCCACTAGGACATCTACGCGCGTAGCACTGCCGAAAATTGAAAACCCGTACGGGAAATGGGCTCGGGGCCCGGCTCGGGTGGACTGCCACCGTCGCCGGGCCCGCGGGCCTGGGTCGTGACCTGGGAGCCGTTACGGCGTGGTCTTGACCGTGATCTTGCCGTCGATGATCGCCTGCTTCGCCTTGTTCACGGCGGCGATGAGGTCGGTCATCTTCTGGTACGCCGGGTTGGAGTCGGCCAGGCCGACGCCGTCCGTCGCGAGGCCGTAGCGGACCTCACCGGTCTGCGGCTTGCCGTCCTTGACCGACTTGATCAGGTTGAAGACGGAGCCCTGGACGTTCTTGGTGACCGACGTCAGGATGTGGTCCTTGTACTGGGCCAGACCCTTCTGGTTGTACTGGTCCGAGTCGACGCCGATGGCCCACTTGCCGGCGGTGGCGGTGGCCTCGATCGAGCCGGAGCCGGCGAGACCGGCGGCGGCGTAGATCACGTCGGCGCCCTTGTCGAGCTGGCCCTGCGCGGCGGCCTTGCCGAGGTCCGGCTTCGAGAAGCCGTCGAAGTTCGGGGGCTGGGTCAGGTACTGGGTGAGCACCTTCGCCTTGGGGTTGGTGTCCTTGACGCCCTGGGTGAAGCCCGCCTCGAACTTCTTGATCAGCGGAACCTCGACACCGCCGATGAAGCCGACCGTGCCGGTCTTGGACGCCTTGGCGGCGGCGACGCCGGCCAGGTAGGAGCCCTGCTCCTCGTTGAAGACGAGGTTGGCGATGTTCGGGCCGGTCTGCGACGTGTCGTCGATCAGGCCGAAGGTGGTCTTCGGGAAGGACTTGGCGACCTTCGCGATGGCCGGGGCGTAGGAGAAGCCGACGCCGATGACCGGGTTGTTCCCGGCGCGGGCCAGGGCGGTCAGGCGCTGCACCTTGTCGGCGTCGCTCTCACCCTGCGACGGCTCGGCCTCGGCACCCTTGGCGCCGAGCTCCTTCTCCGCCTGCTGCAGACCCGCGTAGGCGGCGTCGTTGAAGGACTGGTCGCCACGGCCGCCGATGTCGTAGGCGATGGCGGCCTTGACCTGGCCGGAGGCCGAGGGGTTGCTGGAGCCCGAGGTGGAGGACTTGCCGCACGCGGTGGCGGTAAGCGCGAGCGCCGCGGAGGCGATGCCCACGGTGGTGATCCTGGTGATCCGGCGCAAGAGGAGGGTCCCTTCAAGACTGACCGAAAGCGCCTCTTCCGGCGCTGGTTTCGCGGCGATCGTAACGCGCGTAGATGTCAGTTAAAGACCCGTTCATGAGTCGTTATCGGATCGACGCGAACCGGCCAGGACGGACACCGCCGGCATCCGCCCCGATACGGCCCGTCATACACGCTGGTACGGCCCGAGAGGCCGGGCGCCGGAGGGACACGCCGGGCGCGGAGCCGGACGGGTGAACGACGCCCGACCCCGCATTAAGTCGTACTTAAGTCCGGAATTCGACGTTTCCGCGCGCGCCCTCGTCAGTGCTTCGGGGCGGCGTCGATGAGGGCCGCGGCGGTGAAGAGTTCCACCGCGACCGCGATGGCCCTTTCGTCGACGTCGAAGTCGCCCGCGTGCAGGTCGCGGACCCGGGTGTCGCCGGGCGTGCGGACGCCGAGCCGGGCCATCGCGCCGGGGACGTGCTCCAGGTACCAGGAGAAGTCCTCGCCGCCCAGGGACTGCTCGGTGTCCTCGACGGCGTACGGGCCGCGCCGGGCACTCATCGCGTCGCGCAGCAGCTCGGTGACGACCGGGTCGTTGACGACCGGCGGGACGCCGCGCACGTAGTCGACGGTCGACTTGGCCCGGTGCAGGGTCGCGATCTCGTCGATGGCCGCGTGCACCAGGTCCGGGGCGTCGCGCCAGGCCGGCAGGTCGAGGCAGCGGACGGTGCCGGAGAGCGCGGCGGACTGCGGGATGACGTTGGGGGCGTGACCGGCCTCGATACGGCCCCAGGTGACCGACATGCCGGAGCGGGCGTCGACCCGGCGGGCGAGCACGGCGGGCACGTCGACGGCGACGCGGGCGACGGCGGTGACCAGGTCGGTGGTCAGGTGCGGGCGGGCGGTGTGGCCGCCGGGCCCGTCGAGGGTGACCTCCAGGCGGTCGCAGGCGGAGGTGATCGGGCCGGCCCGCAGTCCGATCTTCCCGGCGTCGACGCGGGGGTCGCAGTGCACGGCGATGATCCGGCCGACCCCGTCCAGGACGCCGTTCTCGATGGCGTCGGCGGCGCCGCCGGGCAGCACCTCCTCGGCGGGCTGGAAGATCAGCCGTACGGCCGCGGGCAGGCGGCCCTGGCGGTCGAGCTCGGCGAGCACGAGCCCGGCGCCCAGGGTGGCGGTGGTGTGGACGTCGTGGCCGCAGGCGTGCGCGCGGTTGGGCTCGGTGGAGCGGTACGGGACGGTCTTGACGTCCGGGATGGGCAGCGCGTCGAGGTCACCGCGGATCGCCAGCATGGGCCGCGCGCGGTCCCAGGTCCCGATGTCGCAGACGAGCCCGGTGCCGGAGGGGAGCACTCTGGGGCGCAGCCCGGCCGCCTCCAGGCGGGCCTTGAGCACGGCGGTGGTGCGGAACTCCTGGTTGCCGAGCTCGGGGTGCATGTGCAAATCCCGGCGGAACGCGATCAGTTCGGCACGCAGGGTTTCGGACAGCGTTCCGGGCAGGGCTGCGGGCGCCGCGTCGGGGCCGGGCTCACGGGACTTCAACTGGTTCACCTTTTGAAGGGTAAGGCCCTTCAAAGATCAACTGGCCCTTGATCGCGAAAAGTTCAGCCCGATAGGGGAAAGAAATCGCGTTCCCCGTGCATGGTGGTCACCCCGTGTGGGTATGCTCAGCCGAATTCGAGCCTCTCGGTGCGCGTCGCGCTGCCGGCCACGCCGGCCAGGAAGCCCTGGGCGCGTGGAGAGGCGTTCTCCTTGATCCATTCGGGCGCGATCTCGCAGACGGCGACCTTCACTCCGGTGCCGGCGAGCGCCAGTGGCAGCGTGTGCACGACCGTGGACGGAAAGCTGACGACGGTGCGGCCGATCGGGCCGCGGCGGGCGATCAGCTCCAGCGGCAGATCGGGACGGACCACTTCGAGGCCGGTCTCGACCGCGATGCGGTGCAGCTTGCCGGTGGCCTCGCGGCGGTGCGCGAAGTAGCGGGTGGCGCCGTGGGTGCGGGCGAGGACGGCGACGGCCCGGAGGTACTCGTCGACGTCGATCACGCCCGTCTCGACGAGCGAGGTGCCGACGAGGTCGGCGCCGCGGGTGATCCTGGGCGGGCCGAAGGCGGCCCTCGTCCACGCGAAGTCGTTGACGGTGACGGTGGTGCCGGGCGGCGGCTCGACCGGCAGCGAGGTGAAGATCTCCACGGTGCGGCGGCGGCCGGGCGCGAGCTTGCGGCGCGCCATCTTCGTCACCGGCGCGAGCACCAGCTCCCGCGGCCCGCGGCTCCCCCGCCGGTGCCAGCGCACCAGGCGCTCGCCTCGCGCGAGTTGGGCGGCGAACTCCATGGTGGCGGTGCCGTCGTCGACGACGGTGACGTTGCGGGGCCCGTACAGCCCGAGCAACAGCTGCACGTAGCGCGAGAACGGATCCCCGACGATCACCCGCTCCGCCGCCCGCAACGGCCCCGCGAGCTCCCGCAGCGTCCGTACCACCGCCCCCTTCCCCTGCCGGGCGTCCTGCCACTTCACCGTCACGCCCTCGTCCCGCGCGATCTGCGCCATCCGGCGCAGCTGGCCGCGGGACATGGGGTCGGTGGGCGAGAGGACGACGACGGTGAGGCGGAGACCGGCGAGGGAGGGGCGGGTGACGGCGCCGGGGCCGCCGGGGCCGCCTTCGGCGGCGGGGGCGGGGACGGGCGCGTCGGCCTGCGCAGGCAGGCGGACCGAGCCCACGGCCTCGGGGCCGGCCGCCGAGGCGGCGTGGACGGTGCTGGCTTCGTCGCCTGCGGCAGGCGCGGCGGCGCTGCCCGAGCCTGCACGCGCCGCGGCGCCGGAGGCCCCGGCAGTCCCCGTGCCGGGCACATGGCCGATGCCCGGCGTGGGCGCCGCGCCGAGCGCGTTGGCGGCGCCCGCCGCTCCGGTCCCCCGCCGGTCCGGCTGGCGGGGGACGGAGTGGAGGCGGGGGCGGGGGTCCCGGAGGGCGGTGGCGTGGGCCCATTCCAGGACGTTCAGTAGCTGGACCGGGCTCTCGACGAACGCCAGCTGGCCGGTCATGCGGTGACGAGCCCCTGGACGCGGCGGAGCTTCTTCATCGGGCCGAGCTCCGACTCGTAGACCTTCTTCACACCGTCGCCGAGCGCGGTCTCGATCGTGCGGATGTCGCGGACCAGGCGCTGCAGGCCCTGCGGCTCGACGGAGGCGGCCTGGTCGGAGCCCCACATGGCACGGTCGAGGGTGATGTGGCGCTCGACGAACGTGGCGCCGAGGGCGACCGCGGCGAGCGTGGTCTGGAGGCCGGTCTCGTGGCCGGAGTAGCCGATCGGGACGTTCGGGTACTCCTCCTGCAGCGTCTGGATGACGCGCAGGTTGAGCTCCTCGGCCTTGGCCGGGTAGGTGGAGGTGGCGTGGCAGAGCAGGATGTTGTCGCTGCCCAGGACCTCCACCGCGTGGCGGATCTGCTTGGGCGTGGACATGCCGGTGGAGAGGATCACCGTGCGGCCGGTGGCGCGCAGCTCGCGCAGCAGCTCGTCGTCGGTGAGCGAGGCGGAGGCCACCTTGTGGGCGGGGACGTCGAACTTCTCCAGGAAGGCGACGGCCTCGGTGTCCCACGGGGACGCGAACCAGTCGATGCCGCGCTTCTTGCAGTGCTCGTCGATCGCGCGGTACTCGTCCTCGCCGAACTCCACGCGGTGGCGGTAGTCGATGTACGTCATCCGGCCCCAGGGCGTGTCGCGCTCGATGTCCCACTGGTCGCGCGGGGTGCAGATCTCGGGCGTGCGCTTCTGGAACTTGACGGCGTCGCAGCCGGCATCGGCGGCCACGTCGATGAGCGCGAAGGCGTTGTTCAGGTCGCCGTTGTGGTTGATGCCGATCTCACCGGTGATGTAGACGGGCCGGCCCGGGCCGGCGGTCTTGCTGCCGAGGGTGCGAAGGCGGTTGCTCATGATGGTGGTTCCTTATGCGTAGGGGTGTAAGGCCCAGAGGCCTCAGGGGGGTGCGGGGCTCAGGGGGGTGCGGGGCTCAGAGGGGTGCGGGGCTCAGGGGGTGCGGGGCTCGGGGACGGTGAGCTCGGGTCCGAGGAGCCAGGCGGCGATCTCGCGGATCGCTCCGGAGCCGCCTGGGGTGTCCGTGACCGCGCGGGCCGCGGCCCGTACGGAGTCGTGGGCGCTGCCCACCGCGACGGGCCAGCCGACGAGGTGGAAGCAGGGCAGGTCGTTGACGTCGTTGCCGGCGTAGAGCACGCGCTGCGGGTCCACGCCCTGCTCGTCGCACCACTGCTTGAGGGCGAGGTCCTTGCGGTCCACGCCGTGCAGCACGGGGATCCGGAGCTTGCGGGCGCGGGCGGCGACGACCGGGTTCTGCTCGGTCGACAGGATCAGCAGCGGCACCCCGGCCTTGCGCAGGGCCGCGATGCCGAGGCCGTCGCCGCGGTGCACGGAGACGAACTCCCGTCCGTCCGCGTCGATGTGCACGCGGTCGTCGGTCTGGGTGCCGTCGAAGTCGAGGACGACCGCGTCGACGTCGGCGACCGTCGGGGTGACGGGCGTGTCGAGCAGCGGGGCGAGGGCGCGGGCCCGGGCCAGGTCGTGCGGGTCGTCGATCTCCAGGACGCGTGCCGGGTCGGTGACGACGAGTTCGGTGCGGCCGAAGAAGCGGTGCTTGTGGGTGCGGAAGCCGTCGGCGGCCATCGCGTAGACGGCGCCGGTCTCCAGGTACTCCGGCTCCCGGTCCTGGCGGCGCGGCCGGTGCGCCTTGTCGTGGTTGACGCCGGTGGCGCCGCCCGCGGTCTCGCGCCAGAGGAAGCCGTGGCTGAGGGCGGCCGTGAACGCGGTGTCGGCGGCGCCCTCGGTGATCCGGCGCGCGGTCTCGTCGACCTCGTCGGCGCCGAGGAACGGGCTGGTGCACTGGACGAGCAGCACGACGTCGGCGGCGCGGCCGTGGGTCGCCTCGAAGGCGTCCATGGCGTGCAGCACGGCCGACTCGCTGCTTGCGGTGTCGCCGGACAGCTCGGCGGGCCGGCGGACCGCCTCCGCGCCGAACGCGCGCGCGGCGTCCGCGATGCCGGAGTCGTCGGTGGAGACGACGACGTCGGTGACGGCGGGCGCGCCGAGGCAGGCCCGGACGGCGCGCCCGACCAGCGGGACGCCGGCGACCGCGGAGAGGTTCTTGCCGGGCACACCCTTGGAGCCGCCCCGCGCGGGGATGACGGCGAGCACGGTCGGAACGGTCATCACAGTTCTCCCAGGCGTCGGATCACAGGGGCCACGCGCTGGACCCCGTGGCGGTAGGCGCCGCGCGCCACCTCGCGGACGATCCGGCGTACGCCGCTCTCGCGGGGCTCGGGGGCGGTCACGTCGAGGCGGTGGCGGGCGAGGATGCCGGGCAGGTAGCCGCCGGCGGTCGCCTCCGTGTAGTACGGGGCGATCGGCGGCAGCGCCGGGCCGTCGAGCAGCTCGGCGACGCGCGCCCGGGCGGCGTCGAAGGCCCTCTCGTACGAACCGTCGGCCCCGACGCCCTGCCGCCCCAGCCACTCCTCGTCGGGCTCGGGCGCGGCGCCCTCGTCGAGCGCGTCGAAGGAGGTGAGCAGGCCGGAGCCGATGAAGTGGTGGTTGCCGAGCACCTCGCGCACGCCGAGGTCGGTGAGGACCGCGGTGGGGATCCGCCGGTGCAGCGCTTCGAGAGCGGCCGTGGAGGAGACGGTGACCAGCAGGTCGGTGCGGTCGAGGACCTCTCCCATGTGCCCGTACACGAGACGGAAGTTGGGCGGCACCTGTCCGTCGGGAAGGTCGCGCACCAGTCGCTGGTACGGGAACTCCTCCAGGTGGGTGGTGTGTTCGCCCGGCTTGGAGCGCAGCTTGAGCAGCACCTCGCGGCCCGGGTGCAGCCGGGCGTGCTCGACCAGCCGGCGCAGCACGTAGGCGCGTTCGGCCTTCGTGACGGGCACGGAGGGCTGCGCGGCGAAGACCAGCGTGTCGCGGCCAGGCTCGGGCTTGTGCGGGGCGCCGCCCAGGAAGGGCAGGGCGGCCTCGACGACCGCGTGCGGGTCGGCGCCGACGCCCTCGTACACGGCGCGGAAACGCTCCGCGTCGTGGCGGGAGTTGGCGAGCACGACATCGGCGCCGTGGCGCAGCAGCAGGCCGTCGGCGAGCTTCTCGTAGACGACGCCGACATAGCCGGTGACGATCACCGGCCGGCGCTCCAGGCCGAGTTCGGCGATGCCCTGGAGGACGGCGCGGACGGTGCCGCCGACGAGGGCGAGCACGATCACGTCGTATCCCTCGCCGCGTGCGCCCGCGTCCCGTACCTCCCGCAGGAACCCCGCGCCCGTCACCTCGCGCGGGGCGGTGTCGGACACCCCGGTCTCGGCGAGCTGGCGGGTGGTGGGGGTGGCGCGGCCGCGCAGGACGAAGCCGGTGACGGCAGCGGATTCGGGAGAGGTCTCGGCAGAGGTCTCGCGGGAGTTCTCGCAAGAGTTCTCGGGAGAGATTCTGCGTGCGGTGAGCACGCCCCATTTCCACCGGGTGTCGGAGTCGGCGAGAACGGCGACGCGCACCGCTCGTTCGGTACGTGATGGCACGTCGAGGACGCTAGGAGGGGCGGGGGATTCGCGGCCCAACTGAGCCACAACAAATGGTTAACAGCGCCAAGACGCCTCGCTGGAAACGGACAGAAAGGGGTCCGGGACCGGGCCGGTTAAGGGGTCCGCCGCTTCGTGTTCACCGGGTGTCCCCTCATCGGTCAGGACGAATGCCGGGGCGGCGCCTAGCGTCCGGTGCGTGGTCAAGCTCTCCGTCGTCGTGCCGTTCTACAACGTGCAGACATACGCCCCCGACGCCCTCAGAAGCCTGCGCGCGAACGCCCGCGAGGACTTCGAGTTCCTTCTCGTCGACGACTGTTCGACGGACGGGACCGCGGAGATCCTGGCGCGCGCCGAGCGCGAGATCCCGGGGGCGCGGCTGATCCGGCACGAGCGCAACGAGGGCCTCGCCACCGCCCGCAACACCGGTCTCGACGCGGCCCGGGGCTCCTACCTGGCCTTTCTCGACGGCGACGACTGGCTGTCCCCCGGCTTCTACGCGCGGCTCGTCGCCACCATGGACGAACGGCCTTGCGACTTCCTGCGCGCCGACCACGTCCGGGTGACCGGCCGGACCCGGTCCGTGCGGCGGGTGCCGGTCGGGCGGCGCGGCGAGGTCCTGCGGCCGCGCGACGCGATCCTGCCGGCCGACCGCACCACCTCCGTGGACTACCCGTACGCGTGGGCCGGGCTCTACCACCGGCGGCTGCTCGACCGCGGACTGCTGCATTTCACGCACGGCCTGCGCACGGCGGAGGACCGGCCGTGGATCTGGCGGCTGCACCGCGAGGCGGAATCCTTCGCCGTCACCGGCGAACTCGGGATCTTCTACCGGCGCGGGGTGGCCACCTCGCTCACCCAGATCGGCGATGTCCGGCAGCTCGATTTCATTCGCGCTTTCGACCAGGTGATCGAAGAAACGCGACGGGATCCGGAAGCGGACCGGCTGCTCCCCAAGGCCGTTCGCACGTATTGCGCGGTGATTTCCCACCACCTCAACACCATGGCGAAATTCGAACCCGAAGTCGGGCGGAAATTGCGGGCGATGAGCGCGGGCGCGCTGCGCAGGATGCCGCAGGACGTCCTCGCCGAAGCCCTGACGGCGATGGGCGAGGACCGGGCGGGTCCGCTGCGCCGGCTCAAGCGCCGCCGCCCCGCACCCGCACCGGCCCCCCTGGAGACGAACGCCGTATGAGCACCACCCCCGTGCCCAGCACCGCCAAGACCACCCAGATCTTCTACGCCTCGACCCTCTACGGCGCCGCCACCCTGGCCGCCGCCCTCGACAGCGGCTGCTTCGGCCCGGCCGACCGGCGGGTGCTCCTGGTCTCCACCAACGCGGCCGTGCCCGAGACCACCACCCCGCTCGACCGGATGCCCGGCTTCGAGCGGCTGCGCGGCCGGTTCGACGAGGTGCTGGACTGGAACGCGACGATCGAACCGCTCCACCCGGGCGGCTGGCGGCCCCGCCCGGACGACCTGCCGATGCTCCAGCGGCATCTGCGGCTGCTGTGGGGGCTCGGCACCGACCGGATCGAGCTCGCCGTGGAGTCCCTCCAGGTCGCCCCCGCGCTCACCATCGCCCAGCTCTTCCCGGACGCGTCCATCAGCGTCTACGCGGACGGCCTGATGAGCTACGGACCGACCCGCAACAAGATCGACCCGCTGGTCGGCGAGCGGGTGCGGCGGCTGCTCCACCTGGACCTGGTGCCGGGGCTCGCGCCGCTGCTGCTCGCCGAGTTCGGGGCGGTCGCCGAGACCGTACCGACGGAGGCCTTCACCAAGGTGGTGGAGGAGCTGGCGGGCGCCGCGGACCCCGCGGCCGCCGAGACCTCCTCGGGACCGGCCCCGGCGCTGCTGCTCGGGCAGTACCTGGCCGCGCTCTCCCTCCTCACCGCCGAGGAGGAGGGCGAACTGCACCTGCGCATGGTCCGCGGCGCGGTCGCCCGCGGCCACCGCCGGCTCGTCTTCAAGCCGCACCCGACGGCACCCGACGCCTGGTCCCGGGCGCTGGTCGCGGAGGCCGAGTCGCTCGGCGCCGAACTGACCGTCGAGGACCGCCCGGTGCTCGCCGAGGTGCTCTACCGGGAGCTGCGGCCCGCGCTCGTGGTCGGCTGCTTCTCCACGGCGCTGTTCACCGCGAGCGCCTTCTACGGGATCGAGACCGCGAAGGTCGGCACCCGGCCGCTGCTCGCCCGGCTCACGCCGTACCAGAACAGCAACCGGGTGCCGGTGGCCCTCGTCGACGCCCTCGTCCCCGACCTGGAGGAGCCGGGCGGCCGGCCGCCCCTGGCCGGGGCCGCGCTCCAGGACCTGGTGGCGGCGGTCGGCTTCGTGATGCAGCCGAGGATCCGGCCGGACCTGCGGGACGCGGCCGTACGCCATCTGTCGGGACCGCTCGCCGCCGACACCCGGCACCACTTCACCCGCCGCCGGCTCACCTCGCTCGGCCTCCCCGGCGGCCTCCCCGTCCCCCGCCACCCCGGCCTGCGCCGCCTCGTCCGCCGCGCCCTGAAGCTGAAGCGACGGGCCCTGGGCTGACGGCGCGCGCCGGCCTCGGGCGCCGCCCCTCAGGCGTGGGCCGGTCGCGCGGGGCACCTCAGGCTCGGCTGACCGGCTCCTGGAGTTCGGTCACCCAGCCTGACTCGTCCGCCGGGCACTCCAGGTACAGCTCGCGGGCGTAGCCGGCCGAGGCGTAGCCGTTGGTGTCGATCCAGCTCGCCAGGGTCTGCGCGGTCGGCAGGATGCCGTCCATCGAACCGCGGTGGACGACCGTGGCCGCCTCCTCGATCCCGGGCAGCACGAGCACCTCCACGCCCTCCACGACCGTGCCCTCGGGCACGGTCGTCGCGGCGTGCACGACGACCGAGCCGTCACCGCGCCCGGCGTCCTCGTAGTACGCGATGCCGGGCCCGAAGCCCTTGACCCCGGCGGCCTCCAGGCGGCCGCACAGCTCCTCGTACAGCGGCCCGATCACCGGGCTGATGTGCTCCGGGCCGAAGCTCGCGGCGATCCCGCTCAGCTCGGCGACCCGGACGGCGGGCACCTTCTTCACGACGACGTCCTGCGTGGACATGCGTCCCTCGCTCTCGATGGCTCGGAGCCGCTCCCCGACCCGGGCGAGCCGGGCCGCCGCCTCCGCGACGGCCGTCTCCAGCTCGGCCTGCCGCAGCCGCAGCATCCCGCGCAGCTCGTCCGGCCCCACCTGCTCGTCGAGGATCGACTGCACCTGTTCCAGGGTGAAGCCGAGCTCCTTGAGCGCGATGACGCGGTTGAGCCGGGCGAGCTGCGCCGCCTCGTAGAAGCGGTAGCCGCTGTGCGGGTCGACGTGGGCCGGGCGCAGCAGTCCGATGGCGTCGTAGTGACGCAGCATGCGGACCGACACCCGCCCGTGCCGGGCGAAGTCTCCGATGGTGAACATGACGCCCCCTACGGAACGGCCTCACACCGTGTCAGGGTCAAGCGCTCGCCAGCGAGAGCTTCGCGGCGAAGCCGAGGAAGAGGGCGCCGGCCGCGGTCGTCGCGCCCGCGGAGAGGCGCTTGCGGCGGCGGAAGGCGGCGGCGAGGCGGGTGCCGCTGAAGATGAGGGTGGTGAGGTAGAGGAAGCTGCCGAGCTGCAGCAGGGTGCCGAGGACCAGGAACGACAGCGCCGGGTAGGCGTAGGAGGGGTCCACGAACTGCACGAAGAAGGAGATCAGGAAGAGGATCGCCTTGGGGTTGAAGAGGCTGATGATCAGCGCCCGGCGGTACGGGCGCTCCACGGTGCCGGTCTCCTGCGGGGCGGGCTCGTCGGCCACCGTCTCGTGCCGCGCGCGCCACATCTCGCGGGCGGCGCGCAGCATCCCGTACGCCATCCAGGCCAGGTAGCCGGCGCCCGCGTACTTCACGATCATGAAGAGCAGCGGCGTGGTCTGGAGCAGCGAGGCCGCACCGAGGGCGGCGAGCGTCATCAGGACCGTGTCGCCGGTGAACACGCCGGCCGCGGCCTGGTATCCGGTCCGGGTGCCCTTGCGGGCGGCGACGGACAGCACGTACAGCGAGTTCGGCCCCGGGAGAAGGATGATGAGGACGAGCCCGGCGAGATAGGTCGGCAGATCGGTGACACCCAGCATGAAGCGGAGTGTCGCACACCGGTACGACACTCCGCTTTAAATTTCAACAGATGGAACGGGAACAGGTCGCGGGTCGTTACCGATCAGGACTGATCAGGGCGGATCAGAACGCGTCGGTCGGGACGTACGTGCCCCACACCTCGCGCAGCGCGTTGCACACCTCGCCCACCGTCGCCCGCGCCTTCAGCGCCGCCTTCATCGGGTACAGGACGTTGTCCGTCCCCTCCGCCGCCTTCTTCAGCTCCGCGAGCGCCGCGTCCACCGCCGCCTGGTCGCGCTCGGCGCGCAGCCGGGCGAGGCGCTCGGCCTGCTGGGCCTCGATCGCCGGGTCGACGCGCAGCGGCTCGTAGGGCTCCTCGACGTCGACGGTGTAGCGGTTGACGCCGACGACGACGCGCTCGCCGGAGTCGGTCTCCTGCGCGATGCGGTACGCGGAGCGCTCGATCTCGTTCTTCTGGAAGCCGCGCTCGATGGCGTGCACCGCGCCGCCGAGCTCCTCGACCTTCGCCATCAGCGCGACCGCCGCGGCCTCGACGTCGTCGGTCATCTTCTCGACGACGTACGAGCCGGCGAACGGGTCGACGGTGGCGGTGACGTCCGTCTCGTAGGCGAGGACCT
The DNA here is from genome assembly GCF_053601115.1 of Streptomyces sp. NPDC004788. Lineage (NCBI taxonomy): Bacteria > Bacillati > Actinomycetota > Actinomycetes > Kitasatosporales > Streptomycetaceae > Streptomyces > Streptomyces sp. NPDC004788. Next base: position 30,064 of record NZ_JBSGBF010000004.1, on the reverse strand, counting down.
GCTGGGTGCGCAGCGCGAGCCGGGCCGACTTGTCGGTCGGCAGCGCGATGGCCTCGTCGAAGGAGTTCGTGTGCAGCGACTGGGTGCCGCCGAGGACGGCCGCGAGGCCCTGGACGGCGACGCGGACCAGGTTGACCTCGGGCTGCTGCGCGGTGAGCTGCACGCCCGCGGTCTGGGTGTGGAAGCGGAGCATCAGCGACTTGGGGTTCTTGGCGCCGAACTCCTCCTTCATGACCCGCGCCCAGATCCGGCGGGCCGCCCGGAACTTGGCGACCTCCTCCAGGATCGTCGTGCGCGCCACGAAGAAGAAGGAGAGCCGGGGCGCGAAGTCGTCGACGTCCATGCCGGCGGCGACCGCGGTGCGGACGTACTCGATGCCGTCGGCGAGCGTGAAGGCGATCTCCTGCGCGGGCGAGGCGCCGGCCTCGGCCATGTGGTAGCCGGAGATCGAGATGGTGTTCCACTTCGGGATCTCGGCCTTGCAGTACTTGAAGATGTCCGCGATCAGCCGCAGCGAGGGCTGCGGCGGGAAGATGTACGTGCCGCGGGCGATGTACTCCTTGAGCACGTCGTTCTGGATCGTGCCGGTCAGCTTGTCGGCCGGCACGCCCTGCTCCTCGCCGACGAGCTGGTAGAGCAGCAGCAGGAGCGAGGCGGGGGCGTTGATGGTCATCGACGTGGAGACCTTGTCCAGCGGGATGCCGTCGAACAGCACCCGCATGTCCTCGATCGAGTCGATGGCGACGCCGACCTTGCCGACCTCGCCGTGCGCGATGGGCGCGTCGGAGTCGTGGCCCATCTGGGTCGGCAGGTCGAAGGCGACGGAGAGGCCCATGGTGCCGTTGTCGATGAGCTGCTTGTAGCGGGCGTTGGACTCGACGGCCGTGCCGAAGCCGGCGTACTGGCGCATGGTCCACGGCCGGCCGGTGTACATCGACGGGTACACACCGCGGGTGAACGGGTACGCGCCGGGCTCGCCCAGCTTCTCGGCCGGATCCCAGCCCTCCAGGGCGTCCGGTCCGTAGACCGGTTCGATGGGCAGTCCCGACTCCGACTCGCGCGCCATGTGCTGTGCCTCCGCTGCTTCCCGCTGCCGCTACCGCTACCGCTACCGCTACCGCTGCCCAGTTGTACGGACCCTCGCGACGGACTGTAGCCCCGCCCGTACGACAGGGAGGAGGGCAGCCCGCTGGGACCTTCCTCACAGCATGCCCGTCTCGATTCGGTCACGTGCGCAACCGCGCGCGGCCGGGAATCCATCCCTTGTGTACACACGTCGTCCCGGGGGGCACCGATGAAGCGTTCGTCGTCCGTCATGAACAGAGGAATCCTGGCCGGCACGGCCGTCGCCGTGGTGGTGGCACTGGCCGCCGGCTGCACGCCCGACGGTTCGGGTCCGGGTACGGATCAGGGCAAGGGGAAGGGCACGGCCGGCCAGGCGCCGACCACGTCCTCCCCGTCCGCCTCCGCCACGCCCAGCCCGTCGGCGAGCGCGAGCGCGACGTCCGACGACAAGCCGTCGTCGCCCACGCCGTCGGCGACCGCGACCACCGGCAGGCCGAAGCCCAAGTACCTGATGACCGACGGCGACGAGAGCGCGCAGGTGCGCGAGCTCCAGGCGCGACTGCGGCAGCTCGACTTCTTCGACCGGGCGCCCACCGGCTTCTACGGGACGCTGACGACGGCCTCGGTGAAGAGGTTCCAGTCGCGGCGGGGGCTGCCGGAGACCGGCTCGGTCGACGAGACGACCTGGCGGACGCTGCTCTCCGTCACGCGGAAGCCGACCGCCGAGGAGCTGAAGCCGTCGACCACCAACAAGCTGGACGCGCCCGACCCGCGCTGCCTGACCGGCCGGGTGATGTGCATCAGCAAGGAGACCAGGACGCTGGCCTGGATGATCGACGGCAAGGTCGTGTCGTCGATGGACGTGCGCTTCGGCTCGGAGAACACGCCGACCCGCGAGGGCCTGTTCAAGGTGGAGTGGAAGGCGCGCGAGTGGACCTCGACGATCTACCACACGCCGATGCCGTACGCGATGTTCTTCAGCCGCGGCCAGGCGGTGCACTACTCGGCGGACTTCGCGGCCCGTGGCTACGCGGGGGCCTCGCACGGCTGCGTCAACGTCCGGGACAAGGCGAAGCTGTCGGCGCTGTTCGACCAGGTGAAGGTCGGCGACAAGGTCGTCGTCTACTGGTGACCGGTGAGCCGGTCACCAGTGAGCCGGTGAGCCGGTGACTCGGTGAGCCGGTGACGTAGAGAAGGCGGCTCGGAAGAAGAGAAGAGAGAGGGCGCGGGTGGGACCGGGGGAACGTGCCCCACCCGCGCCGGTGCGCCGAGCCGAAGGTACGGGGGGAACCCCGGCTCCTTGCGCTCGCCGATGACCAGTCGGCTCACTCAGTACTGCGTCGGCGAGCCGAAAAGTGTCACACCTGCTTTTCGGCGCTGGTTCGACGCTATGAACGCGAGCCGTTCCTGCCGTGCGTCGAGGAGGACGCGGAGCCCTTGCCGTGGCCCTTGCCGGCGCCCTTGTCCTGGCCCGCGCCCCTGCCGTGGCCGCCGCCGGAGCCCGCGGAGCCGGCAGAGCCTACGGAACCGGCAGAGCCGCCGGAGCCGCGATCGCGGTCCCGGTCGCCTCGGTCACTCTTGCCGTCGCCGTCACTGTCGCCGTTGCCGCTGTCGGAGCCGGAACCGCTCCCTTTGTCGGTGCCGGACCCTTTGCCGGAGCCGTCGCCCGAGCCTCCGTTCGCGGAGCCGGAGGTCGTGCGGCCGGTGGTGGGCAGCGTGGTCGTGTTGACCGGGACGCCGGAGAGGACGCGGTCGCAGTAGCGCTTGACGGTGTCGCCGCTCTTGAGCGCTTCCGTGAGCCGCTGCCGGCCGCTGTCCGCGAGCTTGCCCGCGCGGTAGTCCTGGCACGCCCTGACGATCCGGTCGCGCTCGGCCGCGTCGCCCGTGACCGGGTCGCCGGTGCCGCCACCGGGGGTGGCCGTGTCGCCGCCGGTGCCCGCCGTGGTGGCGTCCGGGCCGTCGGTGGGTCCGGGCGTGGTGGTCCGGCCGTCGGGGCCGGTCGTCGGCACGCCGGGCACCTCGCTGCCGGTGCCGCCGGAGATCGAGGCGGAGACGCTCGGGTCGGTGATGTTGCCGGCGTCGACCGAACTGCCGGGCCCGGGTTCGTGGGTCAGCGGCAGCACGCCCGTGCCGGCGGCGACGGCGACGCCGCCGACCGTGACGGCCGCGAACGCGGCGGCGAGCCCGTACCGCAGGGAACGGCCCCAGCGGCGCCCCTCGGCGGCCGGGGCGAGCCGGACGGCGCCGAGGTCGGCGTATCCGGAGTGACCCGGCGCGGTCGCGGCCGCGCCGGCCCGCTCGGCGGACGCCTTGCGGAAGGCGGCCAGGGCGGCGGCCTCACCGGGGAGTTCGCCGTCGGGGCCGAGGGCCGGCGCCGTGGCTGTACGGGCCGACTCGAGGGCGCGTGCGAGGAGCCGGGCCTGGTCCCGGGCGGCCTGGTCGCCGGGGTCGACGGCCTCGCCGCGCAGCAACCGCTCCGCGGCCTCCTTGTCGAGCCATGCATACCGCTCGTCGGCCATCACATGTCCTTCTGCGTCCGCGGGCGCGATTGCGTCACACGTCCGGAATCCGGGGCACCGGTCCGCCGGCCGCGCTGCGGCGGTACGCCGTCGAGCGCGGCCGTGTCGGCGTCGGCACCGGCCGCGCCGAGGAGTTCGGCGAGCTTCTTGAGGCCGCGGTGGGCGGCGGTGCGGACGGCGCCGGGGCGCTTGCCGAGGGTCTCGGCGGCGCTCTTGGCGTCCAGGCCGACCACGACGCGCAGGACGACGGCCTCGGCCTGGTCCTGTGGCAGTTGGGCGATGAGGTGCATGGTGCGGCCGGTGGCCAGGGCTTCCATCGCCTCGTCCGCGGTGTCGGAGTCGGCGGGCTTGTCGGTCAGTTCGGTCTCGTCGCCGCCCACGGCGGGGCGGCGGCCGCGCATCCGGATGTGGTCGAGCGCGCGGTTGCGGGCGATCCGGGCGGCCCAGCCGCGGAACCGGTCGGCGTCGCCGTCGAAGCGGTCGAGGTCGCGGGCGATCTGCAGCCAGCTCTCGGAGGCGACGTCCTCGGCGTCGGCGTCGCCGACCAGGGTGCGTATGTAGCCGAGGAGCCGGGGATGCACCGCGCGGTACACGGTACGGAAGGCGTCCTCGTCGCCGTTCTGCGCGGCGAGCACTGCGGCCGTCAGCTCCGCCTCGTCCCCCAGCACTCCCCACACCTGTTCGTCGTCACGCACATCGCGGCTGGTCGTCACCGCGCGCCGCCCTTGGCGCAGCAGAACGCTACGTCCTGTTCGGGCGCCGCGTCCACGCGGGTCCGGTTCTTTGTACAACTCACAACTTCGTCCGGGGTGACGCCGGGCGTGACGCATGGCGGGACACACGGCGGGAACGCGGGGTGTGACAGAAAACGCACGCGCGGCGCTGAAGGGAGTACGGGGCCGTGCTGCGGCTCCGCGGACGACGACCGGGGCCTCTCCTGTGGGGGGTGGCGGCCCCGGTCGTCTTCCTATGGGGCGCCTCCCGAGGGCGCCCTTTTTTCTTTTCCCTCCACCTGCGGAACGGGACTGTCAACCGACCGTTGACACCGCGAGAGGTGTCAACCTAGGGTTGCACTCATGACGAATCCACTCGGCATGAGCAACCCCGTGCGGCTCGACGACCTGATCGACGCGATCAAGAAGTCCCACCCGGACGACGCCCTCGACCAGCTCTCCGACGCGGTCATCGCGGCGGACCACCTCGGCGAGATCGCCGACCACCTCATCGGCCACTTCGTGGACCAGGCCAGGCGGGCTGGCGCCTCCTGGACCGACATCGGCAAGAGCATGGGCGTCACCCGGCAGGCGGTCCAGAAGCGCTTCGTCCCCAAGGACGACAGCGCGGCGGACGCGGCGAAGATGGACCCGAACGCCGGCTTCAGCCGGTTCACGCCCCGGGCCCGGAACGTGGTGGTGGCCGCGCAGAACGAGGCGTCCGCCGCCCGTAACGACAAGACGGGCCCGGCACACCTGGCGCTCGGCCTGCTCGCCGAGCCCGAGGGGATCGCGGCGCGCTGGATCACCGGCCAGGGCGTCACCCCGGAGCAGCTGCGGGAGGCGGTCGGCGCGACGCTGCCGCCGCCCGTCGAGGAGGTGCCCGCGCTCATCCCGTACGACGCGGACGCCAAGAAGGTCCTGGAGCTCACCTTCCGCGAGGCCCTGCGGCTCGGCCACAACTACGTGGGCACCGAGCACATCCTGCTCGCCCTCCTGGAGTTCGAGGACGGCAAGGGCACGCTCGCGGGTCTCGGCCTCGACAAGGCGCGGGCCGAGCAGCAGATCACCGAGGCGATCGACTCGCTGTCGGTCGAGGAGCCCGAGGTCTGATCAGGTCAGGCGGTGCGCGCCCTGCGTGAGACGACCGCGCGCAGGACGCGCCCGCCCTCCGTCGACAGGTCCCGGGCCCGGCGCAGCCCGGTCGGGCCGTGCGCGGCCGACTCCAGGACGGCCTGCTGGCGGCGCAGTTCGCCCGCGAACAGCGGGCCCGCCTCCGTCGCGTCGTACCGCTCGTGGACCGCGAGCGCCGCCCCGGAGCACTCCCGGGCCCAGGCCCGCAGCGGCTCCGCGGCCCACTCGACGGGCGCCCCGGCGAGCATCCCGCGCACGAGCGCGGGCACCTCGTCGCCCTGCGTCCCGTCCGCGTCGAGCTCGACCCGAGCCTTCTCGACCGCCTCGCCCCAGGCCCCGCCGTCCCCGCGCGCCACCGCCGCCCACACCGGCCGCAGCACATCGGCGCGGTCGGGCGCGAACACCGGCAGGCAGCGGTCCAGGCAGGCGAGCCCGGCGGCGGCAAGGCCCCGCTCGTCGGCCCGGTCGATCAGTTCCAGCAGGCTCGTGCTCGTCGCGGACGTCATGGCCGCCTCCTCGCCACCGATGCGGACGCAGTACTTCCCCTACTGCGCCGAGGGGCGCTTTTTCGTCACTGCGCGGCCGGAATCATGCCAGTGGCCTTCGCGTGCTGCATAGAGGTCAGACGGCGTACGACGAGAATCGCGAGAACGGCGGCGACGACGTCGAGCCCGTCTCCGGCGAGGGACCACTGGGTCGCGGTGACGTAGCCGTCGGCCGTGTCCGCGGCCCTGGACAGCCGGGCGGAGACCTGGTCCGCCAGCGAGCCGGCGATCCAGAACGTCCACCAGAAGTTGATGAGCGTGAAGTCGCCGCGGCCGTCGGCGGCGTACGCGTCCGGGCGGCTGGCCCGCCAGATGTCGGTGGCGACGCCCCGAGGGATCCACAGGGTGCCGATCGGGATGAACCAGCCGCCGATGGCCCAGCCGACGCCCCGGCTGTGCGTGTCGGGGGCCCACACCTCGGTGTTCCGCCGCAGCCGGTGGAACCAGACGATGAAGACGACGGCGGTCGCCAGGAACACCAGTGAGCTCACTCCGTAGAGCGGGCTGAGGTCGAGGCCGCCGACCATGGCCGGGTTCAGGTCGGACGTCGTGCCGGCGGCCAGCGCGTGGACGTCGATCAGGCCGAGCACCACGTCGAAGACGATGTTCACGGCGAGCAGGGCGACAACGGCGCGTGACAGGCCGGTCGGATTGCGGAGCATGAAGATCGGTTCCCCCCAGATACGCGGCGCCCCTCCCCAGAAGCACCGGTGCGGCTCGTCGGCCGCGACAGACGACGGAACGTACGTCACCCGGGCCCCGTCCGTCCACGGGAAAACGACACGGACGGCGTCACGGGAGACGTCAGCGCACCCGGCCCGCGAGCCCCTGGAACGCCTCCCAGCTCAGGCGCGGCTGCCGGGCGTCCCACAGCTTCTGGGCCGTCGCCGTCAGCGGCATCCGGATGCCGTCGGCCACCTGTGCCTCGGTCTGGGCGCCGGCGAGGTCGCACCAGACGGCGAAGCTGCCGCCGAGGACCTGGGCGTCGTAGCGCGCCGGCACCGGGGTGGTGCCGCGCAGGACGAGGGGGGTCCACTCCGCGTAGATGCGCCGGCCGGTGGGATAGGTCTGCCCGCGCGGCTGACCGAGGATGTAGTAGAGGTACTTGTCGTTGTAGTTGATCAGCTTGCGGCCGGCGCTCAGGTACGAGGTCGGCGTGCGGGCGCCGTTCTCGGCGCCGGTCCAGTAGGCCACCTGGAGGTCCTCGGCCGGGCTGGTCACGCCGCCGGTGAAGAAGCCGTCGTTCCAGGCGCGCAGCGCCTTGCCGGTCGGGCGGACCACGGCCGCGCGGGCGTTGAGCCAGTCGGTCGCCAGGTCCTGGACGCGGCCGGAGGGGCCGTACCGGGCGGTGGCGGCGCGGGCGAGCTGCGGATAGGTCGCCTCGGGGTTGCTCGACATGAGGGCCACGTACTCGTCGCCGCCGAGGTGCCAGTACGCGCCGGGGAACAGGCCCGTGTACTCGCGCAGCAGCTCGTCGACGATCTTGGCGGAGGCCGGGTTGGAGATGTCGACGGTCCCGCGCGGCCTGCGGCCCGTCGCGCTGACGAGCTGGAGGTCCGGGTGCGCGTCGATGACCGCGCCGAGGTGTCCGGGCGAGTCGATCTCGGGCACGACCGCGATGTGCAGGCTCTGCGCGAGGGCGACGATCCGCCGCACCTCCGCCTTGCTGAGGTGCCGGGCGGACACCACCTCGGGGTGGCTGTCCGAGGCGATGCGGAAGCCCTGGTCGTCGGAGAAGTGCAGACCGAGCTCGTTGAGCTTGAGGTCGGCCATCTCGCGCAGCCGGGCCTCGATCCAGCCGGCGGTGAAGTACTTGCGGGCGATGTCGACCATCAGGCCGCGCCGCGGCTTCGCGGGCGCGTCGGTGACCGTGCCCTCGGGTATCGCGCCGGTCGACCTGACGGACTGTTTCAGCGTCCGGGTGCCGTAGAAGACGCCGGCCTGGCCCGGCCCGGTGATGCGCACCCGGCCGCCCTGGACGGCGAGCGTGTACGACTCGCTCCCGCCCTGCCCGCCGAGCGCGAGGCTCACGTCGCCGGGCCCCGCGGCGGCCGTGCCGCGGTACGGGATGCCCAGCTCGCCCGCGATCAGCCGGGCCTCGTCGGCGAGCGCGCCCTCGTCCTTCGCGGCGACGACGACGCCGGTGCCGGGTCCGGGCTTCCAGCCGGGGCCGCGGGCCGCCTGGTGGGCCCGGACCGCCGGGATGACCTGCGGAGTGGTGGAGAGCGGATACGTCCTGGTGGGCGTCGGGCTCGGCGGGGGCGCCGAGGTCGGCGGCGCCGAGCCGGTGACCGTACCGCCCGGGACGCTGCCCGACGGGGAGACGGGGGCGGGCGGCCCGGCGGAGGAACCGTTCGAGCAGGCCGCCACGGTGACCAGTGCCACCGCGGCCGCCATCAGTGCGGGGCCCCTACGGGGCCCTCGTATGGAGTACCGCATCACCCGGAATCCTCCCTCATCGCATGAACCCCGGCATCTCGGGCTTTCTGTCTACGTCGATGACGAAACCCACTCGTCCAGGTGAAATTCGCGCATCCGTCGGACACTTCCCTCTTCCCGTCGATACCGTGGAGTCACATCCACCCCACCACTCCCTCGCAGCACCTCCACGCCTACCTCCACGTCACGCTCCCGGAGTCCCCGCTGACCAGCGACATCCACGCCGCCCCCTGCCGGACCCTGGAACCCCCCGCCATACCTGCCCAGCAGGCCGCACCCCGGCACCCGGCAGGGCGCCACGACGGGCTCGTCGACGGCGGGCCGGCCGACCGCGGACTCGCCCGCTTCAACGCCGCCCCGCCCGCCGCCGCCGAGGCCCTGCTGCTCGACTGCTGCGGCAGCCGTCGCTGGGCCGAACGGGTGACGGCGCACCGCCCGTACCCGACGCTCGACGCACTGCTCGCCGCCGCCGACGAGGCCGGTTACGACCTCGGGCGCGCCGATCTCACCGAGGCCCTGGCCCGCGAGACCCCCGCCCCGCCGCACCCGGACGCGCCGCCGGCCGCCCGTACGGCGCTCGGCGCCGCCCTCGCCGCGTACGAGGCCCGGTTCGGGCACGCCTTCGTGATCAGTCTCGACGGGGTGCCGGCGGGCGAGCGGCTCGACCGGGTGCTCGCGGTGATCCGGTCACGTCTCGGCAACGAAAGGGAGGAGGAACGGGTCGTCGCCGCCGAGGAACTGCGCCGACTGGCCCGCACCCGGCTCACACGTTCGATTCTGGCGTGGTGAGTTCGTCCGCAATGCGGCTGAATGAGGCTGTTTCGGCGCACGGTGATAGCCCGTCCGTGCCTGTTTGATCACACCTATGGACCCCGCGCGAGCGAACCGACAAGTCGTCGCTACGATGACCGGGGCCGGTGGACCGTACCCGGCCGGGTCAGACCGACACTGAAGCCGGCAGACCCCGATCCCCGCTCCCGGAGGGTATTTCCGTGCCGGCTGGAACGCTGTACCGCGGCCGGGAAGGAATGTGGTCCTGGGTGGCTCATCGAGTCACCGGCGTCCTCATCTTCTTCTTCCTGTTCGTACACGTGCTGGACACCGCTCTCGTCCGCGTCTCCCCCGAGGCGTACGACGACGTCGTAGCGACGTACAAGACGCCGATCGTCGCACTCCTCGAGTACGGCCTCGTCGCCGCCATCCTCTTCCACGCGCTCAACGGCCTCCGGGTCATCGCCGTGGACTTCTGGTCCAAGGGCCCGCGCTACCAGAAGCAGATGCTCTGGTCCGTCGTGGGCATCTGGGTCGTGCTGATGGCGGGCTCGCTGTACCCCGTCCTCGGCCACGCCGCACGTGAACTGTTCGGGAGCTGACGCCAGACATGTCTGCTGACACCACTTCCGCCATCGGTCCCGTCGAGGGCGCTGCCTACGACGTGGACAACCCGGCCCCGTACATCGAGGCCCCCCGCAAGCGCACCGGCAAGACCCCCCGGGCGACCCGGGGCAACTTCGAGATGGCCGCGTGGCTCTTCATGCGCCTCTCGGGTGTCGTCCTCGTCGTCCTGGTCCTCGGCCACCTGCTGATCCAGCTCTTCCTGGACGGCGGCGTCTCCAAGATCGGCTTCGCCTTCGTGGCCGGCCGCTGGGCGTCCCCGTTCTGGCAGGTCTGGGACCTGCTGATGCTGTGGCTCGCCATGCTGCACGGCGCCAACGGCCTCCGCACGGTCGTCAACGACTACGCGGAGCGCGCCAACACGCGCCTGTGGCTCAAGGGCCTGCTGTACACCGCCACGGTGTTCACCATCCTTCTGGGCACGCTGGTGATCTTCACCTTCGACCCGAACATCCGCTAGGCACGGGGCTGAGGTAATCCACGTCATGAAGATCCACAAGTACGACACCGTCATCGTCGGCGCCGGCGGCGCCGGCATGCGCGCCGCCATCGAGGCGACGAAGCGCAGCCGCACCGCCGTGCTGACGAAGCTGTACCCGACCCGCTCCCACACGGGCGCCGCGCAGGGCGGCATGGCCGCCGCGCTCGCCAACGTGGAGGAGGACAACTGGGAGTGGCACACCTTCGACACGGTCAAGGGCGGTGACTACCTGGTCGACCAGGACGCCGCCGAGATCCTGGCGAAGGAGGCCATCGACGCCGTCCTCGACCTGGAGAAGATGGGTCTCCCGTTCAACCGCACCCCGAACGGCACCATCGACCAGCGCCGCTTCGGCGGTCACTCCCGCAACCACGGCGAGGCCCCGGTCCGCCGGTCCTGCTACGCCGCGGACCGCACCGGTCACATGATCCTCCAGACGCTGTACCAGAACTGCGTCAAGGAGGGCGTGGAGTTCTTCAACGAGTTCTACGTCCTGGACCAGCTGATCACCGAGGTCGACGGCGTCAAGCACTCCGCCGGTGTGGTCGCCTACGAGCTGGCCACCGGCGAGATCCACGTCTTCCAGGCGAAGGCGGTCATCTACGCCTCCGGCGGCACCGGCAAGTTCTTCAAGGTGACGTCGAACGCGCACACCCTGACCGGTGACGGGCAGGCCGCCTGCTACCGCCGTGGCATCCCGCTGGAGGACATGGAGTTCTTCCAGTTCCACCCGACGGGCATCTGGCGCATGGGCATCCTGCTGACGGAGGGCGCCCGCGGTGAGGGCGGCATCCTCCGCAACAAGGACGGCGAGCGCTTCATGGAGAAGTACGCGCCGGTCATGAAGGACCTCGCGTCCCGTGACGTCGTCTCCCGCTCCATCTACACGGAGATCCGCGAGGGCCGCGGCTGCGGTCCCGAGGGCGACCACGTCTACCTGGACCTGACGCACCTGCCGCCGGAGCAGCTGGACGCCAAGCTCCCGGACATCACCGAGTTCGCCCGTACGTACCTCGGCATCGAGCCGTACACGGACCCGATCCCGATCCAGCCCACCGCGCACTACGCCATGGGCGGCATCCCGACCAACGTCGAGGGTGAGGTCCTCTCGGACAACACCACCGTCGTCCCGGGCCTGTACGCGGCCGGCGAGGTCGCCTGTGTCTCCGTGCACGGCGCCAACCGCCTCGGCACCAACTCGCTCCTCGACATCAACGTCTTCGGCAAGCGCTCCGGCATCGCCGCCGCCGAGTACTCCGCCAAGCACGACTTCGTCGAGCTCCCGGAGAACCCGGAGGCCATGGTCGTCGCGCAGATCGAGAACCTGCGCAACTCCACGGGCAACGAGCGGGTCGCCGACCTGCGCCGTGAGCTCCAGGAGACGATGGACGCCAACGTGATGGTGTTCCGTACGGAGCAGACCATCAAGACGGCCGTCGAGAAGATCGCCGAGCTGCGCGAGCGCTACAAGAACGTGTCCATCCAGGACAAGGGCAAGCGCTTCAACACCGACCTCCTGGAGGCCATCGAGCTGGGCAACCTGCTTGAGCTGGCCGAGGTCATGGCCGTCTCGGCCCTGGCGCGCAAGGAGTCCCGCGGCGGTCACTACCGCGAGGACTACCCGAACCGCGACGACGTCAACTTCATGCGCCACACCATGGCGTACCGCGAGGTCGGCGAGGACGGCTCCGAGACCGTCCGTCTCGACTACAAGCCGGTCGTCCAGACCCGCTACCAGCCGATGGAGCGTAAGTACTGATGGCTACCCCCGTTCTGGACAAGGTGGAGAAGGACTCCGCCGCGTCCCCGTACATCACGGTCACCTTCCGGATCCGCCGCTTCAACCCCGAGGTCTCGGACGCGGCGGTCTGGGAGGACTTCCAGATCGAGATCGACCCGAAGGAGCGCGTGCTCGACGGTCTCCACAAGATCAAGTGGGACATCGACGGCACGCTGACCTTCCGCCGCTCCTGCGCGCACGGCATCTGCGGCTCGGACGCGATGCGGATCAACGGCAAGAACAGGCTCGCCTGCAAGACGCTGATCAAGGACATCAACCCCGAGAAGCCGATCACCGTCGAGGCCATCAAGGGCCTCACGGTGATGAAGGACCTCGTGGTCGACATGGAGCCCTTCTTCCAGGCGTACCGGGATGTCATGCCGTTCCTGGTCACCAAGGGCAACGAGCCGACCCGCGAGCGCCTGCAGTCCGCCGAGGACCGCGAGCGCTTCGACGACACCACCAAGTGCATCCTGTGCGCCGCGTGCACGTCGTCCTGCCCGGTCTTCTGGAACGACGGCCAGTACTTCGGCCCGGCCGCGATCGTCAACGCGCACCGCTTCATCTTCGACTCGCGTGACGAGGCCGGCGAGCAGCGCCTGGAGATCCTGAACGACAAGGACGGCGTGTGGCGTTGCCGCACGACGTTCAACTGCACGGACGCCTGCCCGCGTGGCATCGAGGTCACGAAGGCGATCCAGGAAGTGAAGCGCGCGCTGATCACGCGTCGTTTCTGACACCTGGTCATTGCGCGAAAGCCCGCTTCTGTACGCTGCGACGTGCAGAGGCGGGCTTTCGCGTGTGTACGCAGATGGAGGACGGGGACTGATGAGCGAGCCGAACCCTTACAAGGCCGAGGACACCGGGGCTGCCGGGGGTTACGAGTGGGGGCCGGGCGGCCAGCAGCCGGCCGGCGCGCCGGTGCCGCCGCAGTACCCGCCGGTGCCGGCGCAGCTGCCGATGGGCGCGCCGGGCATGGGCGCGGGCGCTCCGGTGCTTTCGCTCGGGGACATCACGGTGGTCGGCGACCAGATCATCACGCCGGCCGGGCCGATGCCGTTGAAGGGCGCGGTGTGGAACGCGATGGACATGTCGCGGACCGAGGAGAAGATGCCGACGGTGGCGGTCGTGCTCGCGGTCGTCTTCTTCCTGTTCTGCCTGCTGGGCCTGCTCTTCCTGCTGATGAAGGAGAAGCAGACGACCGGCTTCATCCAGGTCACGGTGACGAGCGGCGGCCGGCACCACGCGACGATGATCCCGGCGACCGGCCCGGACACCATCCACTGGGTCATGGGCCAGCTCAACTACGCCCGCTCGCTGAGCATGTGACTCCTTGGCGGCCCGGCGCCGGGGCGGCGGGCTAGCCGTGCCAGTGGTCGCCCGTGACGCCCTCCTCGGCCGCGAGCATGACGCGGCGCAGGAGGTCGTTGAGGGTGGCGCGCTCCTCGGGGGTGAGGACGCCGAGGAGGCGGTACTCCTCGTGGCCGAGGACGTCCATCGCGCCGAGCCAGGTCTCACGGCCCGAGGCCGTGAGTTCGACGATCACGCGGCGGCGGTCGGTGGTGGACGGGGTGCGGCGGACGAAGCCGCGCTTCTCCAGGGCGTCGAGGCGGCCGGAGACGGAGGCGGGGGCGAGGTCGAGGTCCTGGGCGAGGTCGGAGGGGGCGGCGCTGCCGCCGCGGCCGGCCAGCTTGTGGAGCGTGTCGAACTCGTGGCGTTCGAGGTCGAAGTCGACGAGGGACTGCTCGCGCACCCGGCGGAGGTGGACGGAGAGCTTCTTCATCCGGGTGACGGCGCCCTCGACGAGCGGGTCGAGGTCGGGCAGCACGGGCTGCCAGCGGGCGACGTGCCCGTCGGTCCAGTCCTGCGGGGTCTCCTCGGTGGGTGCCATGGAGTGATCGTACGTCGGCGGGCGGGACCGGACCCGACAAGTGTTTCGGCACCGAGTATTTCGTTGACGAATTATTCGGTACCGAAATAACCTCCTGGTCATGCATCCCCTTCGCCTGCGTTCCTTCCGGCTGCTCTTCGTCGGTCGCACCCTCTCCCTGGTCGGCGACGCCCTCATACCCGCCGCCCTCGCCCTCGCCGTCCTGAAGGCGACCGGCTCCACCTCGGCGCTCGCGCTCGTGCTCGCCTGCTCGATGGTGCCCAAACTGCTCCTGCTGCCGCTGGGCGGCGTCGTCGGCGACCGATTCGACGCGCGGACGGTCGCGCTCGCCATGGACCTGGTCCGCTGCGTCAGCCAACTGTGCGTCGGCATCCAGCTGTTGGGGGCTTCGCCCTCGCTCGCGGTGATCGCCGCGGCCGGGGTGGCCGGGGGCGCGGCCGGGGCGTTCGCGCAGCCGACGTCCGCGCCGCTGGTCAAGGGCACGGTGCCGACGGAGGCGCTGCAGCGGGCCAACGCGGCGATGGCCGTGGCGCACAGCGCGAGCCGGGTCGGCGGGCCGGCGCTCGCCGGGACGCTGATCGTGACGGTCGGGCCCGGGTGGGCGTTCGTCCTGGACTCGGCGAGCTTCGCGGTGAGCGCGGCGCTGCTGTGCGCGGTGCGGGTCACCCGGGTCACGGCCCCGGCCCGGCGGTCGGTGCTCGCCGACCTGAAGGAGGGCTGGCAGGAGGTCCGCACCCGGGACTGGTACTGGACCAGCCTCGTCGGGCACAGCGCCTGGAACGGCGCCGCCGCGGTCCTGATGACGCTCGGCCCGGCCATCGCCGTGGAGCGGCTCGGCGGCGAGCTCGCCTGGGCGGCCTTCCTCCAGGTGGGCGCGATCGGGCTGCTGCTCGGCTCGCTGCTCGCCGACCGGGTCCACCCCCGGCGCCCGATCCTGGCCGCGAACACGGGCCTCGCCACGTACGCGCTGCCGCTGCTGCTCCTGGCCTACGGGGCGCCCGGGCCGGTCGTCATCGGGTCGTACGGGATCGCGATGGCGGGCCTCGGCTTCCTGACCCCGGTCTGGGAGACGGCCGTCCAGCGGGCGGTGCCCGAGCACGCGCTGGCCCGGGTCACCTCGTACGACTGGCTGCTGTCCCTGGCCGCGATGCCGCTCGGCTACGCCCTGGCCCCGCTCGCCACCGCGCACTGGGGGCCGGAACCGGCCCTGGTGGCCGCGGCGGTGGCGGTGGGCGGCTGCTGCCTGGGCACGGCGTTCGTGCCGGGGGTGCGGAGGTTCAAGGCGGCCTAGATCGCCCGGGGGCGGGCGGTACGGGACACACAGCTCGCCCCAGTAGGCTCGGGCCCTGTGAAGGACGCGATGGAAGAGAAGCACGCCGAGAAGCAGGATGAGAAGGCCGCCAAGGCTCCCAAGAGCGAGCAGACGCGCGCGCTCATCCTGGAGACCGCTCTCCGGCTGTTCCAGGAGCGCGGCTACGACAAGACCACGATGCGGGCCATCGCCCAGGAGGCCGGAGTCTCGGTCGGCAACGCGTACTACTACTTCTCCTCCAAGGAGCACCTCGTCCAGGGCTTCTACGACCGGATCGCCGAGGAGCACCAGGCGGCCGTCGAACCGATCCTGGAGGGCGGCGAGAAGGACCTGACGGCCCGGATCCGCGGGGTGCTGCTCGCCTGGCTCGACATCGCCGCGCCCTACCACGAGTTCGCCGCCCAGTTCTTCAAGAACGCCGCCGACCCGAGGAGCCCGCTCAGCCCCTTCTCGCCCGAGTCGGAGGGCCCGCGCGAGGCGGTGATCGACGTGCACCGGCGGGTCATCGCCGGCTCCTCGGTGAAGGTCGACCCCGAGCTCAGGGAGGCGCTGCCGCGGCTGCTCTGGCTCCAGCAGATGGGCCTGGTGCTGTTCTGGGTGTACGACCGCTCGGAGGACGCCGCCAACAGCCGGCGTCTGGTGGAGCGCCTCGCGCCGGTGACCGCGCGGGCCATCTCGCTGTCCCGCTTCCGGATCCTGCGCCCGCTGGTGAAGGAGACCCACGAGCTGCTCGCCGACTTCATGCCGACGGCGGCGGGGATGGCGGCCTCGGGCAAGCCCAAGCGGCCCACCCGCAAGTCCTGAGGCACGCGCTCCGAGGCAGCCGGCCCGAGACAGCCGGCCCGAGACACGTGAAAGGGGCCCCGGATCGGGGCCCCTCTCACGTGCGCCGGATCAGATCCAGCTGAGTTCCCAGAGGCGCCAGATGCCCGTACCGTCCGTCAGGTACTGCGATCCGGCGACGGCCTCCGTCGACAGCACGTAGTCCTTCTTCTGCCACAGCGGCACCAGCGGCACGTCCTTGGCGACCTCGGACTGGATGGACTCGAAGTCGGCGGCCGCGCGGCCGCGGTCGCTGTACTGCTGCGTCGAGGCGATCAGGTTGTCGACCGTCTTGCTGGAGTAACCGCTGTGCAGCGCGTTGCCCGTGCCGACGAGCGGGGCGGTGAAGTTGTCGGAGTCGGCGAAGTCGGGGAACCAGCCGATCGGGTAGGCGTCGAACTTGCCCGCCGCGTACTCCTTCTGGAAGTCCTGCCAGTCCACCGACTTGACCGTCACCTTGAACAGCCCGGTCGCCTCCAGCTGCTTCTTCAGCTCAGCGGCCTCGGCGTCGTACGTGGCGTCCTTGCGGTGGCCGAGCGTGAACGACACCGGGGTGCTGACGCCCGCCTCGCGCAGCAGGCGCTTGGCCTTGGCGGCGTCCGGCTCCGGGTCGGTGTCGTAGAAGGGCGTGCTGTGGCCGACGAAGCCCTGCGGGATCAGGGAGTACAGCGGCTCGACCGTGCCCTGGTAGGGGCCGGTGGCGATGGCCGGGCGGTCGATGACCGCGGCGACGGCCTGGCGGACCGCCCTCTTCGACATCACCGAGCCGGAGCGGGTGTTGAAGTTGAGGTTGCGGATCTCGGCGCTGGCCGCCTCCGTGATCCGGGTGCCGTCCTTCGTCTCGTCGCCGAGCGCGTTGAGGAACGCCGGCGGCATCTGCCGGTGCGTCACCTGCACCTGCTTGTTCTTCCAGGCGTCGGCGAGCTGCTCGGACTCCTTGAAGTACTTCACGATGACCGTGTGGCCGGTCTTGGTGACGGCGCCCCGGTAGTTGGGGTTGGGCTCCAGACGGGCCGACACGCCCGCCACGTACTCCTTGAGGACGTACGGACCCGAGCCGTCCACGGCGTTGCCCGCGCGCAGTGCCTTCGCCGGATAGGCGGTGTGGTCGACGATCGCGCCGGCGCCGGTAGCGATCTTCAACGGGAAGGTGGCGTCCCGGGCGTTGAGGTGGAAGGTGACCTTCTGGCCCTCGGCCTCGACGTTCTTCAGGGTCGGGAAGAGCGGCGCGGGGCCGACGTCCGCCTTGATCGCGAGCATTCGCTCGAACGAATAGCGAACGTCCTCGCCGGTGATCTTGTGACCGTTGGAGAAAGTCAGGTCGTCGCGGAGCGTGCACTCGTACGTGGTCAGCTTCGTGCCGATGAAGTGGCAGTTCTGGGCCGCGTCCGGGACCGGGGTGACGAAGCCCGGCTTGAAGGTCAGCAGCGACTGGTAGATGTTGCTGTAGATCGCCCAGGAACCGGCGTCGTAGGCGCCCGCGGGATCCAGCGAGGTGACCTCGTCCGTCGTGCCGACGGCGATCGGGTCGGTCCGATCCTCGTCGGAGGGGAGGAATTGCCAGCCGCCGATTCCGGCCGCGAGAACAACTCCACAAATGATCAATATGCGCAGACGGACCGTCGACCGCATGAGACGTGCTTCCCTTTTTTCGTGCCCACCCCGCTACCGCGGCGGCATTCACGCGGCCGCGATGGCGACACCCAATCACACGCCCCACACAAGTGGAAGAGTAAACCTTCACAGGGCACGTATATGTCCAGGGATAAGGGATTTCAGGGATTTCGGGTGACTGAACAGTACGTACCCGGTACGGCGCGCTGCGTCACACCGGATGCGTACTGTTCACCGCCTCACGCCTGACGGGAAGCCAGCTGCACGATCGTGATGTCCGAGGGCGCGCCGACCCGTACGGGCGGCCCCCACGCGCCCGCGCCGCGCGACACGTACAGCTGGGTGTCGCCGTAGCGCTCCAGGCCCGCGACGGTCGGGTTGGCGAGCTCCGCGAGGTAGTTGCCGGGCCAGAGCTGGCCGCCGTGGGTGTGGCCGGACAGCTGGAGGTCGACCCCGTGGCGTACGGCGTCGTCGATGACGATCGGCTGGTGCGCGAGCAGCACGGCGGTACGCGACCGGTCCCGGTCCCCGAGGGCCTTGGCGAAGTCGGGCCCCTCGCCGATGCTCTCGCCCGCCACGTCGTCCACGCCCGCGAGGTCGAAGCCGGCGCCGATCTCCACGCGGGCGTTGCGCAGCGGGTGCAGGCCGAGTTCGCGGACGTGCTCGACCCAGGCGTCGGCGCCGGAGAAGTACTCGTGGTTGCCCGTCACGAAGAACGCGCCGTCGCGCGCCCGGAGCCGCGCGAGGGGCTCGGCGGCCGGGCCCAGGTTGGCGACGGTGCCGTCGACCAGGTCGCCGACGACGGCGACGAGATCGGGCTGGGTGGCGTTGATCGTGTCGACGATCCGCTGGGTGTGGGCGCGCCCCAGGATCGGCCCGAGGTGGATGTCCGACACCACCGCGATGCGGTAGCCGTGCGCCGCCCGCGGCAGCTTGGCCAGCGGCACGGTCACCCGCTTCACCCGGGGCCCGCGCAGCACCCCGTACGTCCCGTAGCCGACGGTCCCGAGGGCGACGGCGGCGGCGGTGCCGGAGACGAGCCGGTTGACGAGGAGACGGCGGGAGAGGTCGGGGGCGCCGCCGACGGCCGGTGCGGACGGGACGGACGGAGCGGGGGCCTCGGCCGGGGCGGACGGGACGGACGGAGCGGGGGCGTCGGCCGGGACGGACGGAGCGGAGGCGTCGGCCGGGACGGACGGGGCGTCAGCCGGTACGGAGACGGCGCCCCGGTCCCCGGTGGCGGCGGCGGCCGCGACCGCCGCCGCACGCCGCGCCAGGGCCCTGCGCAGCAGCGGCCGCAGCGGTTCGGTCACCACCAGCGCGAGCACCACGTAGAGCAGCACCGCGAGCCACAGGAAGCCCGGCCAGGCGGTGGCCTTCTGGAGCAGGAAGGGCGCGTCGGCGCGGCCGGTGACCAGGGCCGCGACCGAGAGGAGCGGCAGCACGATCACGGCGGCCGTGCCGAGGCGGCGGGGCGTGCCGCCGGGCGCCGTGACGTCGCGCACCAGGCGCCGCCACACGTACCAGTGGACCGCGCCGAGGACGGCGAGGACCAGCAGGAGCAGGACCACCACGAGGAGCATCCCGCGCTACCTCCGCTCGCGCGTGAGGGCGCGCACGCCACGCAACCCGATCACGCCGATCACCGTCCCCAGAACAAAGGACGTGACGGCCAGCATCAGGTGCACCCAGAAGTAGGCCGTCGGATCGCCGGCGTCGTCGAAGGCGAGCCCGCTCGCGTCGTGCCAGAGATTTTTCACGAAAGTTACCCAAATGAACCAGCTCCAGACGCCGAACGCGAGCAGGAACCAGGAGACGGGGCGGCTGAGCTTCATGGCCCCAGTATCACCACCCGCGCCAAAGGCCCCGCCGACGCCCCTGCGGACGGGTGGACGAGCGGGCACCAACCGCCCCGCGGGGTTCGGAACGCGCTTGCGGGCATGTACGTTCTCGATCGTGTCCCCTTCGAAGATGACCGCGAAGGCCGCCCTTGCGGCGACCGCCGCCGCCACCCTGCTCCCCCTCCTCGCCGCCGCTCCCGCGCACGCGGACGACAAGGCCCCGCAGCCCCAGCCGCCGGCCCGGATGTCGGGCGTCGGCGGCGCTCTGCTCGCCCAGCCCGGCACCCAGGTGCAGCTGCTGCCGGGCGCGCCGGTGCTGCCGAAGGAGCTCAGCGCCCGTTCGTGGATCGTGGCGGACGCGGAGACCGGCCAGGTCCTCGCGGCGCACAACGCGCACTGGCCGCTGGCCCCGGCGTCGACGCTGAAGATGCTGTTCGCGGACACCCTGCTGCCGAAGTTCCCGAAGACGCTCAACCACACGGTGGCCGCCACCGACCTGGCCGGCATGGGCGCGGGCTCCAGCCTGGTCGGCATCAAGGAGAAGCAGACCTACAGCGTCCACGACCTGTGGCTGGGCGTCTTCCTGCGCTCCGGCAACGACGCCGTGCACGTCCTGTCCGCCATGAACAACGGCGTCGGGCAGACCGTCGCGGACATGCAGGCGCACGCCGAGGACCTGCAGGCCCTCGACACCCACGTCAAGTCCCCGGACGGCTACGACGAGCCGGGCCAGGTCTCCTCGGCGTACGACCTGACGCTCATCGCCCGCAGCGGCATGCAGAAGGCGGACTTCCGCGAGTACTGCTCGACCGCGCGGGCCGCCTTCCCCGGCGAGCAGAAGCCCGGCGACAAGAAGCGCCCGACCTTCGAGATCCAGAACACCAACCGGCTGCTGACCGGCGACATCGGGGTCGCGCCGTACCAGGGCATCGCCGGGGTCAAGAACGGCAACACCACGCACGCCGGGGCGACCTTCACGGGTGTCGCGGAGCGCAACGGCAAGGTGCTCCTCGTCACGGTCATGAACCCGTCGTCGAAGGAGCAGCACGCCGTCTACAAGGAGACCGCGCGGCTGCTCGACTGGGGCTTCGCGGCGACCGGCAAGGTGACGCCGGTCGGCGAGCTCGTGGCGCCGCGGTCGGTCCTCGCGACCCCGGCGGCCGGCACCAGCGCGGGCAGCACGCCCGCCCCCGGCAAGAACGCCCCGGCCGACACCGCGCACGCGGCCGCCGTGCAGGAGCGGTCGGGCGGCGTGGGCATCGCCCTCGCCATCGCCGGCGGCGCGATGGTGCTGCTGGCGGGTGCCGTGTTCCTGGTCAACCGGCGCTGGCCGCTGGGGGCTTCGGCGCGTCGCCCCCGTCCTGAGCCGGCTTCTTCGACGACGTCCCCGATGGTCGGGGCTTCTCCGACGACTTCTCCGACGGACGAGGCTTCTCCGACGACTTCCCCGACGGACCGGACGGAGCCGACGGCTCCTCCGGTGGAGGAGAACCCGAGTCGCTGACCCCCCGGCCCGTCGCCGTCCAGGCCGCGCAGAACAGCAGCAGCTTCGTGGAGATGTTGATCCACAGCAGCAGGGCGACCGGCACGCCGAACGCCCCGTACATCGACTTCGCCGCGACGCCCCTTATATAGCCGCCGAGCAGCAGCTTGAGCAGCTCGAAGCCGACCGCGCCCATGAGCGCCGCGACCACGACGTCGCGGCGCTGCGGCTCGACGCCGGGCAGCAGCGTCAGCACGTACGACAGGATCAGGAAGTCGGCGACGACGGCCACCAGGACGGCGGCGACCTGGAGCAGGATCCCCTCGGCGCCGCTGTGCGAGAGCCCGATCCGGTCGGCGCTCCAGCCGACGGCGGTGGAGCCGAGCCAGGACGCGGCCAGCGAGCAGACCATGACCCCGCCGAGGCCGAGCAGCACGAGCGCGTCCTTGCCCTTGCGGGCGAACGGGTTCCCCTCGTCGACGTCGTCGAGGCGCCAGACGGCGCGCAGGCACTCGCGCATGGACCCGATCCAGCTGATGCCCGTGAAGAGCAGCACGGCACCGGCGACGAGCCCGACGGTGGCCGCGTTGGCGACGAGGCCGCCGATGTCCAACTGGTCGGAGATGCCGGGTACCTGGTCGGCGAGCTTCGCCTCGATCTTGTGCAGCTGCTCCGGGGTGAGCAGCGCGGCGCCGATCGCGGCGGCGACCGTGATCAGCGGGAAGAGGGAGAGGAAGCTGATGAAGGTGATGGCGGCGGCGAGCCGGGCCCAGTGCACCTCGTCGAGGCGTTCGTAAGCGTGCCAGGCGTGGGTGCGCATGAAGCGGACGACCCAGGGGCCGACGACGGGGAGCTTGGTCAGCCAGTCCATGGCGTACGCGTTCTCCTCAGGTGGTCAGGCACGGGCGGTCACGCGCGGGCACGGGCGGTCACGGGCGTCGGAACCCAGAATCGCAGACCCGGCGCCCGTCCCCCAGCACCTCACAGGTCCGCGACCGCCATGCCGTACATCGCCGCCCACACCAGCCCGATGACCGCGAGCGGCCGGTCGCGCAGCACGACGTCCTCCGGCTCGCCCGCCGTACCGCGGTCGGCGAAGACGGCGTAACGGAGCACGGCGAGCACGAAGGCGACGACGGAGAGCTGACGCCACGGCAGCAGCGAGCCGCCGGCCACACCGCCGCTCTCCAGGGCCCACAGGCAGTAGCCGAGCACGGCGACGCCGGCCGCCAACTGCCAGACGAAGCGCAGGTATCCGGTGGTGTACTGGGTGAGCAGCGCGCGGGTCGCACCCTCGGCGGCCGCCATCTGCACGGCCTCGGAGTAGCGTTTCGCCGCCACCATGAAGAGGGCGCCGAAGCCGGTGGTGATGAGGAACCAGCGCGAGAGCGGGATCCCGAGCGCGATCCCGCCGCTCATCGCCCGCATCAGGAAGCCGGTCGTGACGACGGCGAGGTCGACGACCAGGACGTGTTTCAGGCGTACGCAGTAGGCGAGTTGCATCGCCAGGTAGGCGGCGACGAGCAGCGCCGTCATCGGGTTGCACAGCGTCGCGCCGAGCGCGGCCGCGCCGAGCCCGAGCGCCCCGCCGACGGCGTACGCCAGCGGTACGGGGACGAGTCCGGCGGCGACCGGCCGGTGCCGTTTGACGGGGTGGGCGCGGTCCGCCTCGGCGTCGCGGGCGTCGTTGACCAGGTAGACGGCGGAGGCGGCGGCCGTGAACAGCGCGAAGACCAGGGCGAGTCGGACCGCGCCGGACCAGGAGCCGATCCGCCCGGCGGCGACGGGCGCGGCGACGACGAGCGCGTTCTTGACCCACTGACGCGGCCGCGCGGTGCGCACCAGCCCGACCGCGACCGCGAACGTCCGGCGCCGGACGGGCAGCGGGGGCGGGGCCGACGGCCGGGTGGCCGCGGTGAGCAGGGCCACGGGATCGGTCACGGTCGTCCCCTCTCGGTGACGGCGCGGAGCCGGCCGCGGCCCACGGCCGCGGCGGCCGCGCCGAGCAGGGCTCCGGCGGCGACGTCGGTCGGGTAGTGGACCCCGGCGACGAGCCGGGCGAGGCACATCGCGGCGGCGGCCGGGACGGCGAGGTGCCGGGCCGGCGGGTGCAGGGCGGTGAAGGCGACGGCGGCCGCGGCGGCGGAGCAGGCGTGGCAGCTGGGGAAGGAGTGCCGGCCGGCGGTGCGGACGAGCGGCGCGTACGTCTCGGGGCGCGGCCTCGGGCGCCGCACCACCCGCTTGACTCCCATGCCCGTCAGATGCGCGGCGGCGACCAGGGCGGTGCCGTGCAGCCAGCCGGCGCGGCGCGGCGGGTCGAGGGCGGCGGCGGTCAGGCCGGTGGCCAGCCAGAGCGCCGCGTGTTCGCCGGCGGCCGAGAGCGCGCGGGCGGCGCCGGCCACGGCGGGGCGGCGCCCGTGGGCGCGCAGCGCGGCGAGCAGCCGGTGGTCGGCCGCGGCCCACCCCTGGGGCCGGTCCCGGGCCCATCCCCGGGCCCAGTCGTGGGAACCGTCACCGGCCCGGTGACCGACCCCGTCCCGGCCCCGGTCACCATCCCCGCCCCGACCCCGGTCACCGACCCGACCCCGGTCACCGACCCGGCTCCGGTCACCGTCCCCGTATCGCATGCTCCTCGCCCGCCTCCCCGGTTCACCGACAGCCACGGGCGACTCTGACGCGCCGAGGTGACCTACGGGCCGGGTCGCTTTCCTGACACTCGTTTAATCACCCATTTCGACGAACCGCCCGCCAATCCCGGCATAAGCGACACTCGCGGCTATACGGTCACCTCCATGGCAGCCGAGACCGACGTCGTGACGGACATCGACACCCTCACCGGCTGGGGTCGCACCGCCCCCACCCTCGCGTACGTGATCCGTCCCCGGACGTACGAGGAGGCCGCCGCGGCCGTCCGCGCGTACGGCGCCCCGGGCTCGCGCGGCTCGATCGCGCGCGGTCTCGGCCGGGCCTACGGAGACGCCGCGCAGAACGCCGGCGGCGCCGTCCTCGACATGACCGGCCTCGCCCGGATCCGCGCCGTCGACGCCGAGGCCGGGCTCGTCGTCTGCGACGCGGGCGTCAGCCTGCACCACCTGATGGAGGTGCTGCTGCCGCTCGGCTGGTTCGTTCCGGTCACCCCCGGCACCCGTTACGTCACGGTCGGCGGGGCCGTCGGCGCCGACATCCACGGCAAGAACCACCACGTCTCCGGCTCCTTCTCCCGGCACGTCGTCTCCCTCGACCTGCTCACCGCCGACGGCCAGGTGCACACCGTCCTGCCCGGCACCCCGCTCTTCGACGCCACCACCGGCGGCATGGGCCTGACCGGCGTGATCCTCTCCGTCACCCTGCGCCTGCTGCCCGTCGAGACCTCCCTGATGTGCGTCGACACCGAACGCGCCACCGACCTCGACGACCTGATGGCCCGGCTCACCGCGACCGACCACCGCTACCGCTACTCCGTGGCCTGGATCGACCTCCTCGCCCGCGGCGCCGCCACCGGCCGCGCCGTCCTCACCCGCGGCGACCACGCCCCGTACGACGCGCTGCCCGTCCGCGAACGCCGGGCCCGCCGCGAGCCCCTCGCCTTCCGCCCCGGGCGGCTGCCGGCGGCCCCCGCGTACGTCCCCGAGGGGCTGCTCGGCCGCACGAGCGTCGGCCTCTTCAACGAGCTCTGGTACCGCAGGGCCCCGCGCCGCGCCACCGGCCGGCTCCAGCGGCTCCCCGCGTTCTTCCACCCCCTCGACGGCGTCCCGCACTGGAACCGGGTGTACGGGCGCGGCGGCTTCGTGCAGTACCAGTTCGTCGTCGGCCACGGCCAGGAGGAGACCCTGCGCCGGGTCGTGCGGCGCATCGCGACCCGCGGCTGCCCGTCCTTCCTCGCCGTCCTCAAGCGCTTCGGCGAGGCCGACCCCGGCTGGCTGTCCTTCCCACTGCCCGGCTGGACCCTCGCCCTCGACATCCCGGCCTCGCTGAGCGGCCTCAGCGCCTTCCTCGACGAGCTGGACGAGGAGGTCGCCGCGGCCGGCGGCCGGGTCTACCTCGCCAAGGACTCGCGGCTGCGGCCCGAGGCGCTGGCCACGATGTACCCGAGGCTCGACGACTTCCGCGAGCTGCGGGCCCGTATCGACCCGGGGTCGGTCTTCGTCTCGGACCTGGCCCGCCGTCTCGCCCTATGAGGAGCGTGAACGCCATGAAGGACGCCTTCGGCGCGCCCCAGTCCCTGCTCGTTCTCGGCGGCACCTCCGAGATCGGCCTCGCCACGGCCCGCCGTCTGATCGCCCGCCGCACCCGCACGGTGTGGCTGGCCGGCCGCCCCTCCCCCGCCCTCGACGAGGCCGCCGAGTCGCTGCGCGCGCTCGGCGCCGACGTGCGCACCGTGCCCTTCGACGCCCTGGACACCGAGACCCACGAGGAGCGGCTCGGGAAGCTCTTCGCCGAGGGCGACATCGACCTCGTCCTGCTGGCCTTCGGCGTCCTCGGGGACCAGACGCGCGACGAGGCCGCCCCGCTCGCCGCCGTCCGGGTCGCCCAGACCAACTACACCGGCGCCGTCTCGGCCGGCCTGGTCTGCGCCCAGGCCCTCCAGGCGCAGGGGCACGGCTCGCTGGTGGTGCTGTCGTCGGTGGCCGGCGAGCGGGCCCGCCGGGCCAACTTCATCTACGGCTCGTCCAAGGCCGGGCTCGACGCCTTCGCGCAGGGGCTGGGGGACGCGCTGCACGGCACGGGCGTGCACGTGATGGTGGTGCGGCCCGGGTTCGTGCGCTCGAAGATGACCGAGGGTCTCGCGGAGGCGCCGCTCGCGACCACGCCGGAGGCGGTCGCCACGGCGATCGAGCTGGGGCTGCGGCGCCGCTCGGAGACGGTGTGGGTGCCGGGCGCGCTGCGGGTGGTGATGTCGGCGCTGCGGCATGTGCCACGGCCGCTGTTCCGGCGCCTGCCGGTGTGACTCCGGCCAGACCGTGGGAGTCGAACCGGCGCCTGCCGGTGTGACTCCGGCTAGACCGTGGGAGTCGGCTCGTCGACCGGGCTGCCGCCCTGCGCCGGTACGGCGGTGATCGTGGCCGGGGGCACGGCCGGCGCCGGGACCGTACGGCCGCTGCCGAACTCGTAGTCGTACAGCTTGCGCCACACCTCGTCGGCGCCCTGCTCGTACAGCGCGAAGGAGCGGCAGGTCCACTCCGCCGCGTAACCGGCCAGCTCCTCGAAGGCGCGGTCCATCGCCTCGTCCGGGATGCCGTGCGCGACGGTGACGTGCGGGTGGTACGGGAACTGCAGCTCGCGCGGTACGGGTCCGGCGGCGTCCCGGATGCGCTCCTGGAGCAGGTCGCAGCCGGTGGCGCCCTCGACGAGCTTCACGAAGACGACCGGGGAGAGCGGACGGAAGGTGCCGGTGCCGTCGAGGCGCATCGCGAACGGCTCGCTGACCGCGGCGATCGCGGCGAGGTGCGCCTCGATCTCCGGCAGCCGGTCCGCGTCGACCTCGGTGGGCGGGAGCAGGGTGACGTGGGTCGGGATGCCGTGCGCGGCGGGATCCCCGAAGCCCGCGCGCCGCTCCTGGAGCAGGCTGCCGTGAGGCTCCGGGACCGCGATCGAAACGCCGAGCGTTACGGTCCCCACGTCGTTCTCCTCCGTCGATCCGTCGATGCGTCGATATGTGTACAGGTGGTGCAGGCGCCAGTGTGCGGCCTGCACCACCGTTTCGGCCAGCCTTCCGGGAGTCAGTGCTTGGCGGGCAGGAAACCGATCTTGTCGTACGCCTGCGCCAGCGTCTCCGCCGCGACCGCCCGGGCCTTCTCCGCGCCCTTGGCGAGCACGGCGTCCAGGGTCTCCGGGTCGTCCAGGTACTCGTTGGTGCGGGTCCGGAACGGGGTGACGAAGTCCACCATGACCTCGGCGAGGTCGGTCTTGAGGGCGCCGTACATCTTGCCCTCGTAGCTCTTCTCCAGGTCGGCGACCGACGTGCCGGTGAGCACGGACATGATGCCGAGCAGGTTGGAGACGCCGGCCTTGTTCTCCGGGTCGAAGCGGATCACCGTGTCGGTGTCGGTGACCGCGCTCTTCACCTTCTTCGCGGTCGCCTTCGGGTCGTCGAGGAGGTTGATCAGACCCTTCGGCGTGGACGCCGACTTGCTCATCTTGATCGACGGGTCCTGGAGGTCGTAGATCTTCCCCGTCTCCTTGAGGATGTACGGCGACGGGATCGTGAACGTCTCTCCGAAGCGCCCGTTGAAGCGCTCCGCGAGGTCGCGGGTCAGCTCGATGTGCTGGCGCTGGTCCTCGCCGACCGGGACCTCGTCCGCCTGGTACAGCAGGATGTCGGCGACCTGGAGGACCGGGTACGTGAAGAGGCCGACGGTGGCGCGGTCGGCGCCCTGCTTGGCGGACTTGTCCTTGAACTGCGTCATGCGGGACGCCTCGCCGAAGCCGGTGAGGCAGTTCATGACCCAGCCGAGCTGGGCGTGCTCGGGCACGTGGCTCTGGATGAAGAGGGTGCACCGCTCCGGGTCGAGGCCGGCGGCGAGCAGCTGGGCGGCGGCGAGCCGGGTGTTGGCGCGCAGTTCCGCGGGGTCCTGCGGAACCGTGATCGCGTGCAGGTCCACCACCATGTAGAAGGCGTCGTGGGACTCCTGCAGCGCGACCCACTGGCGCACCGCGCCGAGGTAGTTGCCGAGGTGGAACGAGCCTGCGGTGGGCTGGATTCCGGAAAGCACACGGGGTCGGTCAGAGGCCATGCTCATCATTCTCTCAGGTGTGACCCCCGGAACCGGACGTGGCATTGTGCCCCGTGAGACGAGAAACACACATCGCACGCGAAGTGCTCGCAAGGGGGAACTGATGGCGGACATACAGGCACGCGTCGAGGACATGGTCCGGCGGCTGGTCGACTCCGGCCGGGAGTCGGCCGTGCAGGTGGCCGCGTACCGGCACGGGGAACTGATCGTCGACGCGTACGCGGGCGAGGGGGCCGCCGGCCGGGGGGTGGACTCCGACTCCCTGTTCCACAGCTACTCCACCGGCAAGGGCGTCACGGCGACGCTGGTCCACGTCCTCGTCGAGCGCGGCCTGCTCGACTACGACACGCCCGTTGCCCACTACTGGCCGGAGTTCGGCGCCCACGGCAAGGACCGCGCCACCGTCCGCGACGCGCTGACCCACCGCACGGGCGTGCCGCAGCTGCCGCCGGCGATCACGGCGGAGGAGCTGTTCGACTGGGACGGCATCTGCGCCGTGATCGCCGCGCAGGAGCCGCTGTGGGAGCCGGGCACGGCCACCGGGTACCACGGCTGGACCTTCGGCTGGATCCTCGGCGAGCTGGTGCGCCGGGTGACCGGGCTCGGCGTCTCCGAGGCGCTGCGCCGTCACGTCACCGACCCGCTCGGCATCGCGGACTCCCTCTTCTACGGAGTGCCCGACGAGCACGCGGGCCGCGTCGTCCCCCTCCAGGCGGGCACCTGGGAGGAGATGCTCGACGGCATCCCCGCGGCCGCCCCGTTCTTCCTCGCCCTGCCCAACGCGGACGTGCGGCCCACCGCCCGTCTGGCCAACCGCCCCGACTACCTCCGCGCCGACGCCCCGGCCGGCGCCACCCTCACCGCCCGCGCCGCGGCCCGCATGTACGCGTCCCTGCTCGCCGAGGTCGACGGCGTCCGCCTCCTCCCGGCCGAGCGCCTGCCCCTCCTCCTCAAGGTCCAGACCCGCGAACCGGACCGCATCCTGGGCGCGCCCGTCGCCAAGGGCCTCGGCTACTTCATGGACCTGCCCCCGATGGGCGGCGAGCCCACCGCCTTCGGCCACAACGGCAGCGGCGGCAGCATCGCCTTCGCCGACCCGAGCCGCGGCCTCTCCTTCGCCTTCACCCGCAGCCGCCTGGCCGCGGGCGCGGAGGACACGAGCGCGGTGGACCTCGCGAACCTGATCCGGGCGGCGGTCGACGAGGGCTGAGGGGTTTCCCTGGGTGTGGCCGGCCGGCCACACCCAGGGCAGTCGTCGGTGTGGGGGGTGGCGCGCGGCGAAGTCCTGGGGATGGACGCCTCGGCAGGCGCGGCTCGGCACGCGCATGCCCCTGCGTACGGAGTACGGGGGGCCCGCGCTCCGGCGCGGCGCCCCCATTTATCCGGTTTATCCGGTTCACACTGCACAGGCCGGGCCCCCCTCCACTACTGGAGTTCTCCATGCCACGCACGAACCGCGTCGTCCGTCTCACCCTGCACGCCGCCGCCACGTCCGTCGTCATGACGGCGTCGCTGGCCGCCTCCCCCGCCCAGGCGGCCGCGGATCCCCTGCCCTCGCACTGGTGCTTCGTCAACGGGGTCGAGGCCCCACCCGGAAACGTGTACGGCACGTCGGGCAACGACACGATCCTCTGCGAGAACGACGTCGTGAACGTGATCATCTACGGCGGCGGCGGCACCGACAACATCCGCGTCAAGGGCATGATCATCGACTCCCAGGTGCTCGGCGGCGACGGCGACGACATCATCCAGGTCAACAACCTCTACCCGCGCAACGGCGAGTCGTCGGTCCGCGGCGGCGCCGGCAACGACATGATCACCACCGCGCTGGTCGTCGGATCGGCGGAGCACGGCGCGACGGTCTACGGGGACCACGGCAACGACACCATCACGACGGGCAGCGTGATGGGCCAGCCGGGCGAGTACGAGCGCGGCGGCGGCCAGGTCCTCGGCAACGACG
The DNA here is from genome assembly GCF_053601115.1 of Streptomyces sp. NPDC004788. NCBI lineage: Bacteria > Bacillati > Actinomycetota > Actinomycetes > Kitasatosporales > Streptomycetaceae > Streptomyces > Streptomyces sp. NPDC004788. The sequence goes on along the minus strand of NZ_JBSGBF010000004.1, from coordinate 336 downwards.
ACGACGACGTCATCCGCACCAGCCGGGTGGACCTCGGCGGCCGGGTGCTCGGCGGCAGCGGGAACGACACCATCGAGCCGAAGTCCGTCGGCGACGAGTCGTCCGGCGTCATCATGGGCGGCCCCGGCAACGACACGATCCGCGGCCAGGGTGACACCCAGCTGGTGATCGGACCGGGATACGCCCAGGTCGACGGCGGGCTGGGCGTCAACAAGTGCAAGGTCAGGCACTTCTCGACCGGCGACCGGGTCCGCAGCTCGGTCGCCAACTGCGCCGTCTCCTGACCGGGGAAGGTCTCTCGATCTGACGCGCCTCCGCGTCGCGGACGTCCGCGAC